>DAOUFA010000025.1:0-25185 GCA_034430355.1 Dehalococcoidales bacterium | reverse complement strand
AGGTCGTTTCTCCCCAGCTTTCTGGGCGCTAACGATGAACTCTTCCACCATTCGGCGGGCTTCGTCATCGGTATACTGAACAGGTGGTGATTTCATAAAGTAGGCCGAGGGAGCTATCAGCGCCCCCTTCAACCCACGGTCCAAGGCAAGTTTACAGCACCTTATAGCATCAATAACTACCCCGGCTGAGTTCGGGCTATCCCATACTTCAAGTTTCAGCTCCAGGTTTAGCGGAACATCACCGAAGGTTCGCCCTTCCATTCTAATATGGCAAAATTTACGGTCCTTAAGCCAGGGGACATAATCACTGGGACCAACATGAATATCACCAGGGTCAAGCTTATAATCCAGCTGAGAGGTGACCGAGGTAGTCTTAGATATTTTCTTAGACTCAAGGCGCTCCCGCTCTAACATGTTTAAGAAGTCGGTGTTACCCCCAAAGTTCAATTGATAGGTTCGCTCTAGCTTAACTCCACGGTCTCTAAACAGCCGGGTAAGCACACGATGAACAATGGTCGCCCCAACCTGAGATTTTACATCATCACCAATAACGGGAAGCGCCATTTCCTCAAAGCGCTTCTGCCAATACTTCTCTCGAGCGATAAAGACCGGGATACAGTTGACAAAGCCGCAACCAGCCGCCAACACCTGCTCAATGTACCATTTAGTGGCTCCCTCACTACCTACCGGCAAGTAATTAAGCACCACATTAGTCTGGGTTTCCTTAAGGACTTTGACAATATCAACTGTTGAGCCGGGCGCCTTTTCTATTATTTGCGATAGATACTTACCTAAACCATCATGGGTCATACCCCGCTGAATCTTAACCCCGGTAGACGGCACCTCGGTAAATTTAAAGGTATTATTAGGTGGAGTAAAAATTGCCTCGGCTAAGTCCTTGCCAACCTTGTTCTTATCAATATCAAAAGCAGCGACAAAATTGATATCGCTTATATGGTAACCACCCAGGTTAACATGCATGAGCCCGGGTACGAATGCCGTCTCTTTTGCCTTCTTATAGTAGTAAACACCCTGAATCAGGGACGAGGCACAGTTGCCCACTCCTATTATCGCCACATTTATATTAGCCAAAGTCCAGCTTCGCTCCTTTCTAACCGTAGAAAGTTACCACAGAAGACAATACCACAAATTAGATTGCTACCACAAACTAGGCACAAAGTGAAAAGGCGTACTTTAGTTAATAATTACCACGCCTTACCCTGTCCAATATACCTACAGGCTTATTATAAAAAATACAAGTAAATATCCTGCCTTAACACAGGTATATTGAAGTATTTTAATCCTCTCCACCCGCCTTATACCTTCAACATGAGAAATCAGCTACAATTAACCTTGACCAATTCTAAATACTTTAGTCCCACATACAGGACAGACTCCCCGAGTAGCTGGTCTCCCATTCTTCAAGGTAACACGCTGGGGATTTCTTATTTCTACCTTCCTTCTACACTTGAAACAATACGCTTGCATTTATTACCTCCTTTTTCAACACTGGTTGAACTATATTTCTATTATATGCAAGCTGTCAAGGCTTTTTTAAAAAATTTATTTAATTATTGACCAGAACCAGACTCAGCTAGAGAACCAGCTACAAAAAGACCTTTTCCGGTTGCCACTGCCCTCTTTCAGGATTGAAGCGTAGCACGCCTAAGAAACAACCGTCAAGGGTATAAACCCGGCAATGGCTTTCCAAAGAAGACCGGGCTCCGGGGTATTGTTTGAGGTAAGCAGTTTCCTGACTACCGGCATCATTGCCTAAAACTAAGGGACGACCATTCTTTATCAGTCGTCCCGTATCAGGGCTAACCACGATGGCTGCCCAATGTAAAAGCACAACATCTATGGGGTAAACAAAGTGCTGCCAGTAGCCATAACGAAAGGCACGCTCCAGTTGGGGTAGTGAAACTGCATCCTCTATATCAAAAAGACCGTACCGCAAACGGATTAGGCTCTTTAAATTAGCCCCACAATCAAGGGCTTGCCCCAAATCATGAGCCAGGGAACGGATATAGGTACCCTTACCACATACCACTTCTATAGTAACTACCGGCGGCTGCCAGTCTATAAGCTCTAAATGATAGATTCTTGTCAGCCTACTTTTCCTCTCGACCTCGATACCAGCTCGCGCCAATTCGTAAAGTCGCTTACCGTGATACTTCACGGCGCTATACATCGGAGGCGTCTGCTGTATTAAACCGCAAAAAGAGGTAAGTACCGACTTCAATTGCTCCTGGCTAATACCAGAGGCGTCCCCCCTCTGAGTAATCTTGCCACTGGCATCATAGGTATCGGTAGCCACACCCAATTCAATCTGAGCCCGATAAGCCTTAGTCGCCTCTACCAGGAACTCAATAACCCGTGTCCCCCCACCAAGACAAACAGGTAAAACACCGGTAGCCTCTGGGTCAAGAGTACCAGCGTGCCCCACGCGTCGCTCCCCACTCCACCGCTTCACCATAGCCACAACGCCAAAAGAGGTCTCACCCCGAGGCTTACTAATATTTAGTATGCCATCCACAATCAACCTTTATCCCGGTCAGAAGGGCTAGGTGTAGTAACCTGGTCGATTAGCTGCAAGAGGTGGTCTCCCTGCCTAATAGAATCATCCCACTGAAAGCTTAGCTTAGGAATGCGCCGTAGCCTCAGACGCCTAGCTAACTCATTACGGAAGAAACCAGCGGCGGTAGCTAAGGCGCTTAATGTGTCTTGTTTTTCTTCCTCACTAGCTATGCAACTGACGAATATCTTAGCATGTCTCAGGTCGGGAGAGGTGGAAACTTCAGTCACAGCCACGAAACTACCAAGTCGTGGGTCTTTGACCTGGCGCTGAAGTAATTCACTAATTTCCCGGCGAATGAGCTTATTCACCTGCTCAATACGATGTGTCATATGTCCTCAATCAGCCGGCTACCTATTGCTGAACTTCCTTCCTGAAGAACTCCAATATATCGCCAACTTGAAATTCATTAAAATCGTCAACGCCTACCCCACACTCATAGCCAGTAGCCACTTCCTTAACATCATCCTTAAACCGCCGGAGACTGCTAACCGTAGATTCACACACCACCTGCTCCTCACGCCACAGCCTAGCCGAGACCCCCCGACTCACTTTACCTTCAATAACATAGGCACCAGCCACCCTTCCCTTCTTACTGATAGGGAAGACATCTCGTACCTCAGCCCGCCCCTCAACAACCTCAACATAGGAAGGCTCTAACATGCCCTTGAGTGCCTTACCCACATCATCTACCAAATCGTAAATTACATCGTAAGCACGGATGCTTACTCCTTCTACATCAGCCAATCGTCGTGCTCCGGGCTGACGGCCGACGCCAAAACCAATAATGATTCCCTTAGAAGCGATAGCTAACATAACATCGGTCTCAGTAATATTACCCGTGCCACTATGGATAACTCTAACCCGGACTTCCCCCGTTCCCAACTGTTCTAAAGAACTTCTTATCGGCTCAATACTCCCTTGAACATCAGCCTTGAGAATAATATTAAGCTCTTTTACCTGACCAGCACTTATCTGGTCATAGAGAGTGCTAAGGCTCACCGATTTAGACTCTTGCTGCGTCTCCTCTAGACGCCTTTGGATTAAAGTCTGAGCCTGGCGCTCGCCCGAGACAACCCTCAGCCCATCTCCCACCTGGGGCACACTAGTTAAGCCCAGGATTTCAACCGGGGTAGCTGGCTCAGCCTTTCTCACCCGCTTACCCATATCATCAAACATAGCCTTTACCCTACCCCAGGTGGTGCCAACTACGATGGTGTCGCCAAGTCTTAAGGTTCCGGTTTGAACTAACACTGTAGCTAATGCTCCCTTAGTCCTGTCCATCTTAGCTTCAATAACTACCCCAACCGCCGGCTGAACAGGATTTGCCCTAAGCTCCTCCATCTCAGCCACGACCAAAAGGTTTTCCAGCAGCTCGGTGATGCCTATCTTCTCTTTAGCTGAAACTGAAATCGAGACTATGTCGCCTCCCCACTCTTCGATAAGCAGACCGGCATCAGACAGCTGCTGCTTAACCAGCTCAAGGTTAATATCGGGCTTATCAATTTTATTAATAGCCACCACTATAGGCACCCCGGCCGCCCGGGCATGGTCTATAGCTTCCAAAGTCTGCGGCATTACTCCATCATCAGCGGCTACTACCAGAATAACAACGTCGGTTACCTGAGCCCCACGAGCTCGCATAGCCGTAAAGGCTTCGTGGCCCGGGGTATCGATAAAGGTAATCTTCCGCCCGTTGACCTCTACTTGATAAGCACCAATATGCTGAGTAATACCCCCGGCCTCGCTAGCCATTACATTGGTTTGCCGGATAGCATCCAAAAGTCTGGTCTTACCGTGATTAACGTGCCCCATAATAGTAACTACCGGCGGTCGTGGCCGCAAACCACCGGGTTCCTCACCCGGGAGTTGACGCCCCTTGGTCTCACTAATAGCACCGGTTGACCTTCGGGGGGCTCGAGGCTTCAACCGTGCCTGGTAACCAAAGCCGGCGGCTACAGTAGCTGCCGCCTCATAATTAATGACCTGATTAATATTAGCCATAATGCCATTTCTCATCAGTTGTTTAATAACCTCTATGGCACTAACCTGCAAAAGGTCAGCCAGTTGCCTCACACTTAAGGTAGGGGTAATCTCAATCAATTGTGCCTTCAGTGATGAAGAACTGCCACTGAGCCCTTCCTCTGAAGCGTCTGAAATATTACCCGACTTACTTACCTCGGCCACTGATTGACTCCTTGAGAATGTTTTTACCATATGTAATAAGCTGCTCTCGATTATCCGGGGTGAGAGTAGTCCGCAGGGCATACTCCAGCCGACCACCCCTTAGCCCGACCTCCCAACACTCTGGTGACTGGCATAAATAAGCACCACGCCCCGCCTTCCTCCCACCAGTATCAACCTCTACACTTCCGTCGGAAATACACACCAAGCGGATTAGCCCCCGTTTAGGTCTTACCTGACGACAAGCCACGCAAGTTCGCTGCGGTACACGCTGACTAATACTCTTCATCCTCCTCACCAGTTTCTAAGGTTTCTGAGGCTCGACGTCGTTCCTTAATCCTGATGCCATCCTCAGCACTCCCCTTGGCTTGAACACCCTTCTTTTTCTTCTTCCTTGATTTAACCCCGGGCTTAATCGGTGTCGGTACCAAAATATCCTCGGCAAACCTAAGCGGAGCCTTTTCGGCTACTACCTGCGGTTCAAAGGGAACCGGGGGAGCAAACGTCTCTTCAACAGCTGGTACCGGCTCAGCCGCTTCTTCTAATGCCTCTTCTGACTCGACAATAGTTGGTACTTCGGCAGGGAACTCCTCACCAGCTATAGCCGCTTCTTCCGTCTCGGTGGTTACCAGCTTAGCTTCCGCCACCCTTTCCGCCTCAGCCTCTGAGGCACTCTTAATATCAATTCGCCACCCGGTGAGTTTAGCTGCCAGTCTAACGTTCTGCCCCTCTTTACCAATAGCCAAAGAAAGTTGCTTATCAGGGACGACTACAGTAGCTGCCTCCTGCTCACCACCCAGTTTAACCTTTAATACCTGGGCTGGACTAAGAGCGTTAGTAATAAAAACGGGAACATCCGGACTCCACATAACAACGTCTATCTTTTCACCATTTAGCTCACTAACAATATTTTGTATCCTGATACCACGCAATCCAACACAGCAACCAACCGGGTCAACGCCATCCTGGTGGGCAGCTACAGCCACTTTACTCCGATAGCCAGCTTCGCGGGCAACCGACTTTAACTCCACTGTCCCGTTAAAAACTTCAGGAACCTCTAGTTCAAAAAGCCGACGCAGCATATTGGGATGAGAACGCGACACCACCACCCGAGGTCCTTTGGTAGTCCGGGCTACCTCTAAAAGGTAAACCTTGAGCCTTTGCCCTGTCCGGTACCTCTCATTGGGTACCTGCTCAACTGCGGGCAGTATTGCCTCGGTTCTACCCAAATCAATAAATATCTGCTTGGGCTCAATACGCCGCACCAGCCCGATGACAATATCGCCTTCCTTATCAGCAAACTCTTCAAATATGGCACTATGCTCGGCTTCATGAAGACGCTGGAGAATAACCTGTTTTGCCGTTTGAGCCGCAATGCGCCCAGCATCACGGGGGGTGGCTTCTACCTCAATAGTGTCACCAATCTGCGCCTCTGGCTTAACCCCACGTGCCTCATCTAGCGATACCTCACGGCGAGGGTCTGATGGCACCTCGACTACATCTTTCTCAGCCCATACTTGAACCTTGCCGGTGGCAGGGTCAATCTTGACTGAGATATTCTGGTTAGCCGCAAAATTATCCTTCCTATAAGCTGAGACCAGCGCTGCCTCTACGGCGCCAATAACTACTTCCTTGGGCAGGTTCTTTTCCGCCGAGAGTTGAGTGATAGCGAGCAGAAAGTCACTCTTCATCTCAGAATAAAACCTCCAATTTTATTATTCCCCATACAACAAAAAAGTGGGAATAAACCCACTTCACAACTCAATCTTCGTCTAGTAAAAGTATAGCATAATCAGGGTTTAAAAAGCAATACCTCTAAATTTGAATGAGGCTGTTTATTAAGGGAAGATTGAAGAGGCGAAGCCCCTTCAAAAAATTATTCTTCCCCCTCTCCTTTCAAGGAGAGGGGGATTAAGCGGGTTCCCAGGGAAATCAAAGATTTTTCTGGGTGCTTTAAGGGGGTGAGGTTGATAAATGAACTCTAAACAAACCAGCCTCAAAGCCTAGAAATCCTAGCCCCGTTAAGCTATAATAAGCACCTTTTCACTATTGACAAGGAATGCCTTGGTGCTGATACAATAATGTGTATACGGTATCAATGAACCAGAAAGGAGGAATACTATGGCTAAGGTAGCGCGAGAGATGGTGGAGAGGGCAGGAGTCAACGTCGACGAACTAGTGGAACTGTTGGTCAAGAATGCGGCCGCCGAACTGACCACTTACTACTATTACACGATTCTACGAGCGAGCCTGATTGGGCTGGAGGGTGAGACGGTCAAGGAGATTGCCGAGACGGCGCGCATTGAAGACCGTAATCACTTTGAGGCCCTGGTTCCGCGTATCTATGAGCTCGGCGGCAAACTACCGGAAAGCATGGTGGAATTCCACAACTGCTCGGCCTGCCCACCCGCTAGTCTGCCCAAAGACCCGACAGACGTTATGGCTATTTTAAAGGTGCTGGTAGAAGCGGAAAGATGTGCCGTGCGCGGATACACTCACATCTGTAACCTGACCGCAGGTAAGGACCACCGAACCTACGACCTATCTCAGGCGATTCTCAACGAAGAAATAGAACACGAATCATGGTTCTCAGAATTCTTGGGCGAGGGTCCTTCCGGTCACTTCCTGCGTCGCGGTGATACTTCTCCCTTCGTGTCTAAGTTCCTGAAGTAGGATTTGCGATTTCATGAGGGAGCCCTAACAGAAACGTAGGGGCTCCCTCTATACGTCTAGTCCGAGGTTCAATAAGTAGACTCCAGGAAGGTTTTAGAGACTCATGACAGGCTACCTTCAAGGCTTACACCCGGTTATGCAGGCTTTCTTAGCAACCTGCTTCACCTGGGGGGTGACAGCCCTAGGAGCTTCCCTCGTCTTCTTTTTCCGGGATATTAGCCGGAAGATGTTTGACATGATGTTAGGCTTTACTGGTGGGGTAATGATTGCCGCAAGTTGTTGGTCTCTACTGATTCCTTCTATTGAGATGTCACAGGGCAAAGATATCCCATCCTGGCTGCCGGCAGTGGTGGGGTTCACGTTAGGAGGGCTTTTTCTAAGGGGCATAGATAGACTACTACCCCATCTCCAGTTTGGCCTACCCAGAGAGCAAGCGGAGGGGATTAGCACAAGTTGGCGACAGAGCACATTACTGATTCTAGCAATTACAATGCATAACATACCCGAGGGTCTCGCTGTCGGGGTTGCTTTTGGAGCTGCTGCCGCCGGCTTGCCGGCGGCTACTTTGGGAGCAGCAGTAGCACTAGCTATCGGCATCGGAATCCAGAATTTTCCAGAGGGACTTGCAATTTCTGTACCACTGCGACGTGAAGGTATGAGTCGTCGAAGGAGTTTCTTCTACGGGCAACTCTCAGCTGTTGTTGAACCTATCGCTGGCGTTATTGGTGCTGCTGCAGTCATTGCCGCCAAGCCTATGCTGCCTTATGCCCTTAGTTTTGCTGCTGGAGCGATGATTTTCGTGGTCGTTGAGGAGGTAATTCCAGAGTCTCAACGCGGCGGGCACAGAGTTCTAGCCACCATGGGTGGTATGATTGGCTTTGCAGTAATGATGGCGCTTGATGTCGCCTTCGGTTAGCTACAAGTAGTCTAAAATGCAATGAGGGTCTTTACGAAAGAAGAGCTAAAGAAATATGACGGGAGTAAAGGTGTCGCTTATGTAGCCTATCACGGCAAGGTATATGATGTTTCACAGAGTTTCCTGTGGAAGAGTGGTGTTCATCAGGTCCTGCATCGTGCTGGATGTGACCTGACCAAAGCCTTAAAAAAAGCTCCCCATGGCTCGGAGCTACTAGACAAGTTCCCTGTAGTGGGAGAACTTCTCGACCCTAAGTAAACCGGGTACTAATACCGGTCTTGCTTCAATGAGCAGTTTGGTCGGAGCCAGTAAGACCAAAAGCCTAGAAATCCTAGCCGCGTTAAGCTATAATAAGCACTAGCCGTAATGCCGTCCTCAGAACAGGAATTGAGCGTGGATATAGAAAAACTAAAGGCCCAAGTTTCCAGCGAAGTAGACGCTCACCGCCACCAGCTTAATGAGCTGAGTCTAAGGATTCACTCCAACCCCGAGCTAGGTTTCCAGGAAATTAAGGCGGTAGCCTGGCTAACTCAATACCTGAAGGAAAATGGCTTTGCCATAGAACGGGGCATCTGCCAGCTACCAACCGCTTTTAGAGGAAGTTACGGAAAGGGAAAACCAGCTATCGCTATTCTGGCAGAATATGATGCCCTACCTAAGCTTGGTCATGCCTGTGGGCATAATCTAATCGCCGCCAGTGCCGTTGGCGCTGGAATAGCTTCCAAGCCAGCCATTGACCAGTTCGGGGGTAGCCTTATCATTATTGGCACACCGGCTGAAGAGCTAGGCGGGGGTAAGGCAATAATGGCAGAAAGGGGAGGCTTTGATAACCTGGACATAGCTATGATGGTACATCCAGGGGTGCGTGACACGGCTACTATCCAAGCCCTTGCCTGCCAGGCTTTAGAGGTTGAATTCTTCGGCAAAGCGGCTCACAGCGCAGCCAGACCCGAGGCAGGCATCAATGCCCTGGAGGCAATGATTCAATCCTTCACCGCTATTAATTCACTGCGGCAGCACATCGGAAATAAAGCCCGAATCCACGGGATTATTACTGACGGTGGCGAAGCAGCTAATGTCGTCCCAGCCCACAGCGCCGGGGTCTTTCTGGTGCGGGCTGAGGATAATACCTACCTTGATGAACTAAGGCAAAAGGTCATAAATTGTTTTACTGGGGCTGCCACCGCTAGTGGGGCTCGTCTGGAATATAGATGGGGAGATGTCAGCTATGCTCCCCTGCGTAGTAATCTGACCCTCGCCCGATTATTCAAACAAAATATGGAGTCCCTGGGGCGCAAGGTTAAGCTCACTGACCCCAGTAGCGCCTTCGGTAGCACCGATATGGGTAATGTTAGTCAATTAGTGCCCAGTATTCACCCCATGGTCGCCATAGCTCCCAAAGAAGTAGTAGTTCATTCTCCCCAGTTTGCCTCGGCGGCTGCCTCAGAAGCAGGGAATCACGGTCTCTTCGATGCCACCAAGGCGCTAGCTATGACCGTGGTTGACTTAGTCACCAACCCTGAGATAATTACTAAGATTAAACAGGAATTTGGGCAAGAAAAATGATTAAGGTAGGTATCCCCCGAGCTTTACTCTATTACCAATATTACCCGATGTGGAAGACCTTCTTTGAGGAACTGGGGGCAGAAGTAGTAGTTTCATCACCAACGACTCAGACTATGTTGTCCTCAGGCTCGTCCCGGGTAGTAGCTGATACCTGCTTGCCGGTAAAGATCTTTTTGGGTCACGTCCTTTCCCTGGTAGAAAAGTGCGATTATATTTTTATCCCTGCCATCCGCAGTGTGAAAAGAAAAGCTTATAACTGCTCCAAGTTTCTGGGCTTACCTGATATGACCAAAGCAGTTATTCCCGAATCGCCGCCTATCCTAGATATAGAGATAGATATTAATAAGGGCAAGCACCGCCTGTATCAAGCTATTTATGGACTGGGACGGCATTTTACCTGGAATCCATTTAGGGTCAGGCGAGCTAGCCTGGCGGCGTGGCAAGCCCACCGGAAATACCGAGAGCTAATGTCCAGTCAAGGCTTAACTCCTCCGCAGGCAATAGCCAGGATGACGGGCGAGGTTGAGCTAAAAGCATCAACTTCAACACAAGCCACCATTGCCCTCATTGGCCACCCCTATATGCTTTATGATGAACATATAAGTCACTGCCTTATCCACCGACTTGAGCAGGCTCATAATAAGGTGTTGACCCCGGAGATGCTCACCACCGAGGAGCTTGAATCAGCTACAGCTAGATTGGTCGGTAAAGCCCACTGGACATACGAGGATGAGGTAGTAGGTGCCGGAGGACATTACTTAGAAACTGGAGCTGATGGTGTTATCGGACTAATGACCTTTGGTTGCGGACCTGATTCGCAAATGATGGATATGGTGCGCCGACGGGCAACCAGGCTAAGAGTTACCACCTTTATGAGCCTTACCCTAGACGAACACACCACTGAAGGTGGCGTAGTTACCAGGCTAGAAGCCTTCCTTGATATGATAAACCGAAGAAAAAGAAGACAGGTGGAAGTATGCGTGTAGGCACATCTCATCTGGGCAATATATCTATAATGATTAAAGCCTGGGCTCAAAGGCTTGGTGGCAGTCTGATATTACCACCAGTCAATAACCAGCGCACCCTATCCCTAGGCGTCAAGTACTCCCCTGAAGGGTTATGCCTCCCATTCAAACTGACCTTAGGTAACCTGATTGAAGCCTGTGAGCTAGGGGCAGACACCCTGATTATAACTGGCGGCGACGGTATCTGTCGCCTGGGCTATTATGCTAAGACACAGGAACAAATTCTTCGTGAGCTAGGCTATAATTTTGAAATAATTCAACTGAGCCTGTCGGGACAGAAGCTATTCGGCTTGCTCAAATTAATGAAACGCTTATCAAATAATGCCTCCTGGTTTAAGATTATATCAGCCCTTCGCTTCGGTATAGTTAAGCAATTCGCCATAGATAAAATAGAGCGAGTGGTACAAAAAGTGCGGGCTGTAGAGCAGATAAAAGGTACAGCCAATCGGCTATACGCTAAAGCAATTGCGGCTATTGATAACGCAGACAATTACAATACCCTGAAGAGGGTACAAAGAGACTATATTGACCAGCTTAATCATGTAGCTAAGGATACACAGGCTAAACCACCGATAGTGGGCATAATCGGGGAATTCTATGTAACGCTGGAGCCGTTCGCCAATCAGAATATAGAGAGCGAGTTGGGTAAGCTGGGGGTAGAGGTAAGACGGAGAACCTTTATCTCAACATGGACTAAATTCAGCTTCTTTTTTAATTCCCTGGGTTGGGACGAGAAAAGCAAGATTCATAAGGCAGCTCTACCCTACCTCAAGCGGGATGTTGGTGGTGATGGCTGGGAAACAGTAGGAGAAAAGGTACTCCACGCCAAAGAGTATGATGGCTTAGTTCACCTAGCCCCATTCACCTGCATGCCTGAAATAGTAGCCCAAAATATCATGCCATCAACTAAGGAAAATATCCCGGTGCTACCCATACTTTGCGATGAGCAAATGAACAGGACAGGTATGTTAACCAGGTTGGAGGCTTTTGTTGACCTGTTAAAAAGCAGGCGACGAGCCCACAATAACAATCAACATAGGGGGAGTTAATGGAAGCCTATCTAGGTATTGATGTTGGCTCAGTAACCACCAAGTTGGCTGTGGTGGATAAAGATGGTGAGCTTGTTACTTCCAGCTACCTGCTGACCCAAGGCAAGCCCCTCCAAATGGTGCAGCAAGGGCTGAAACAAATCAAACAGCAATTGCCTAAAGAGGTTAATATTTATGGTGTGGCTACCACCGGCAGTGCTCGCTACCTAGCTGGGATTATCGTCGGCGCTGATTTAGTCAAGAACGAGATTACCAGCCAGGCTGTGGCTACCTTGCGCCATATCCCCGAGGTGCAAACCATCATTGAAATTGGCGGGCAAGATAGCAAGATTATCATTATTAGGGATGGGATAGCAATTGACTTCGGCATGAATACCGTATGTGCTGCCGGCACCGGCAGCTTCCTTGACCACCAGGCACAGCGACTCAATATGAGTATTGAAGACTTCGCCCAGCGGGCACTGGATAGCAAGACACCAGTGCGCATTGCCGGGCGGTGCACCGTTTTTGCCGAATCAGATATGATACACAAACAACAGATGGGACATCGTACTGAGGATATTCTCTATGGTCTGTGCCAGGCATTAGTCCGCAATTACCTCAATAATGTTGGCTTAGGCAAGGATATTAGACCCCCGGTAGTATTTCAGGGCGGGGTCGCCTTTAATCAGGCTATAGTCAAGGCACTTCGGGAAGAGCTTAATACTGAAGTCATTGTCCCCCCTCACCATGAGCTCATGGGGGCCATAGGTGCCGCCCTACTGGCACAGGAAGAGATGGTAATTAGTAATAATGGCAGTAAATTCAAGGGATTTGAGGTCAGTGAGGAGCAGTATCATATTTCCTCATTTGAATGCAAAGCCTGTCCTAACCTGTGTGAGATAGCCCAGATTTCCCTTGATGGTCAGGTTCTTGCCCGGTGGGGAGGTCGCTGCGACCTGTGGGAAAGAAGCCCAAGCAACTAAGAATTACCCATTGCAGGAGAGATTAAACTATGAACCGAGAATATGAGGTAGTTATTATTGGCGGTGGTCCGGCCGGGCTTACCGCTGGAGTTTACACTTCAAGAGCCAGGCTCAATAGCCTGCTTATAGAAAAGGGGGTGGTCGGCGGTCAGATACTGAATGCCGAAAAAGTGGACAACTACCCCGGTTTTCCCGAAGGCATTAGCGGCTCAGAGCTGGGTCGGTTAATACACCAGCAGGCAACAGAACACGGGCTAAAAACTATTATCGCCGAAGTTATCGGTATTGAGCCTCAACCAAAGCCAATAGTGGTCAAGACCACTGAAAGCAACTTTACAGCAAAAGCGGTGATTATAGCCACTGGCTCGGAACGAAGCAAACTGGGCATACCTGGAGAGGAAGAATTTATGGGTAAGGGAGTGTCCTACTGTGCTACCTGCGATGCTGCCTTCTTCCAAGGTCTCCCTCTAGCCGTAGTCGGTGGTGGCAATGCCGCCATAACTGAAGCCCTCCACCTGACCAAGTTTGCCTCCAGGATCACCGTGATACACCGCCGCAATCAACTCCGCGCCAGCGGTATCATGCAGGAGAAAGCCTTCGCCGAGCCCAAAATAGAATTCCTGTGGGATACCGTGGCTGAGGCAATTGAGGGTGAAAATTCGGTTAAAAGAATCAAGCTTCGCCAGGTAAAAACGGGGGAGAAATCTACCCTTGACGTAGCCGGCGTCTTTATCTCCGTCGGGCTTAAGCCCAACACCGACTACCTCAAGGGTGTTCTGCCGTTAGACGATGGCGACTATGTTATCACCAACAACAAGATGGAGACTGAAATACCCGGTATTTTGGCTGCTGGTGATATACGTAGCGACTCCGCCCGGCAGGCAATAACCGCTACTGGAGACGGGGCTACGGCTGCTTTTTACGCTGAAAAGTTCATCACCCAACAGTAAAATTAGGCTTTTACTTTACCACCGGGTGAAGTATAATAATAAAAGGAGAGGTTATGAGGGTCATCTTCTTAGAGGATGTGCCTAATGTGGCTAGAGCTGGTGAGATAAAAGAGGTAGCTAACGGCTACGGCAGGAACTTTCTTATCCCCAAAAAGCTAGCCCTATTAACCAATTCTCCAGCTGCTAGTCAGCCACAAGTACTGCCAAAATTAACCGCCCAAGACCAGACAGAGGATGCGTTAGTTAAGCTGGCTAACCAACTAGAGGGAAAGGAGATTACCCTAAAAGTTCGAGCCGGAGCTAAAGACCGGCTGTATGGCTCAATCACCAGCGCCGATATTGCTGCTGAGTTGCAAACCATTGCCGGGGTAGCTGTTGACAAGAGGAAACTAGACTTAGCTGAGCCCATCCGTCAACTCGGTAGCTATGAAGTAGCTATTAGATTAGCTAAGAATATAGTGCCCAGGATAAAGGTTACAATTACCGCTGAGGAGAAGGTCTAAATTGGATGGTGATAAGCTACCCCCCCATGATATTGATGCTGAGGAAGCAGTAATCGGCTCACTGCTGATAGACGGCACCGCCATCTACAAAATTGCTAGTTTCCTAAACCAGCCCGACTTCTATAGCGAACGAAATCAATGGCTATACGGGGCTTGCCTATCGCTTTCTCAGCGCGATGAGGCGATAAACCAAATTACAGTAGCTCAAGAGCTAGACCGACAGAATAAACTAGAGGCATGTGGTGGTGCCGCCTATTTAAGTCACCTGATATCCATAGTCCCTACCTCGCTTGATATTGAGCATTATGCCCAAATTGTTTATCGCTTATCGGTAATGCGCCACCTTATCAATGCCGGTAGCCAAATTGCCGCCATCGGTTATGAGGCTAATCCTGATGTTGATGCCAGCCTCAGTCGGGCTGAGGATGTCCTATTTAGACTGCGTCATGGAACCCCCCGAGACTTTGTTCATATTCGCCAGGTACTAGACAAGTATTTTGAAACTACTCCCAGCCCGACTACCGAGGAGGGCTACCCTGAGGCAATCCCCTATGTGCTGTCAGGTTTTACCGGGCTGGATGAATTTCTCGGCGGATTCCAGCGTTCGGACTTGACTATCATCGCCGGTAGACCCAGCATGGGCAAAACCAGCCTGGCTCTTAACATCGCCAGAAATGCCGCTATAGAGCAAAAGGCTTGCGTGGCTCTATTCAGCCTAGAGAGCGCACGGGAGCCAGTGGTGTTACGCCTCTTGTCCAGTGAATCTGGAGTCAATTTAAGACAGGTTCGCCTTGGGCTTCACGATGAAAAGGATGAAAAAAGGATTATGGATGCCACCGGCATCCTTTCTGAAGCCCCAATCTATATTGATGACACCCCCCAACTCAGGATGGTAGAGATGCGAAGCAAAGCCCGACGACTCCATTACGAGCGCGGCATCAACCTCATTATTGTTGACTACCTGCAACTGATGCAGGGGGACAGCCGAGGAGAAAACAGGGTTCAGGAGATTAGCTTCATCTCTCGTTCCCTTAAGGCAATAGCTCGTGAGCTTAATGTGCCAGTAATGGCTATATCCCAGCTCAGCCGAGCTGTAGAGTGGCGAGCTTCACACAAACCTCAACTTTCCGACCTGCGTGAAAGCGGTAGCATTGAACAAGATGCTGATGTTGTTTTGTTTATCTACCGAGACGAGGTCTACTACAGCAAAGAGGAGTGGGAACAAGACCCTAAGCATAAGGATGAAACTTACCCTCCTCCAGCTGAGATTATAATTGCCAAGCATCGTAATGGTCCTACGGGACAAAGAAATTTGCGTTTTATACCTAAACTAACCAAGTTCGAAAATATTGCTAACGAAGAGCCGAGTCTATTATGAAGCAGTTTACCGGTTTCCCAGCCAAGATGCAGTTTACCCCCCTACCCAATTTTTTCTTCAGCACATTACTACCACAGATTAGCGATATTGCCGAGCTCAAGACAACCCTTCATATTCTGGGGGCACTTTACCGCAAACGAGGCTATCCCCGCTTCATTACTTATAGTGAGCTGTTAACTAATACCAGCCTAATGCGCAGCCTCAAGGAAGTAGCCAAGCCCCCCGACGAAGTATTGCGTCAAGCCCTGACAATGGCTACCAAGCGGGGGACTGTCCTTCATATAGTATTAGATAGAGACGGAACACCCGAGGATGCTTATTTCCTCAATACCGACGACAATAGACAGATTGTGGCTAAAATTCAAAATGGTGACATCAAATTGACCGGAGTGAAGGCTAAAGAACCGACCACGCTTGAGATTGAGGAGCTACCTGATATCTTCACCCTCTACGAAGAGAATATCGGCATGCTGACCCCGATGATTGCCGAAGAACTACGTGAGGCAGAGAAATTATATCCCGCAGCCTGGATTAGGGATGCTATCCGGGAGGCGGTTAATCAGAACAAACGCAAAAAGAGCTATATCTTGGCAATTTTAGAGCGCTGGTCATCAGAAGGAAAGGACAGTGGAACATATAAGCGAGATTTTAAAAAGACAGACCCCGATAAATACATCAAAGGCAAATATGGCCACATGGTCAGGCGCTGAAGAACCAGAAGAAGCCCCACCAGATTCAGTCTGTCCTATTTGTAAAGGGGCAGGATTTGTTCATCCTCGTCTACCATCAGGAAAGCCAGATTTTAACCGAGTTATTGCCTGCCGGTGCACCCGGGGCGAATTAGATAAAGAGCGCCAAACCCGCTTACTACGATATAGTAACCTGGGCTCGCTAACTCGCTTCACCTTTGACAACCTCCTCCCTCAGGGGAGAAGTGGGAATCCTATCAACCAGGAGCAATTTGCCCGCGCCTGCCAGGCAGCCAAAGAATTTGCCAGCCAACCCAAAGGATGGTTAATCCTGGCTGGTCCTGATGGCTGTGGCAAAACGCACTTGGCAGCGGCTATCGCCAATGAGCACCTTAGCCATGGTTATCCTGCTTTCTTTATCACCATCCCCGACCTCCTCGACCACCTGCGTTCTGCCTTCAACCCCAATAGTGAAATTGTTTATGATGAATTCTTTGACCAGGTACGTAATGCCCCGCTATTAGTCTTGGATGACCTGGGGGCTCAAACTGCCACCCCCTGGGCTAAAGAAAAATTGGAACAATTACTAAATCATCGCTTTAATAGCGAACTGCCTACCGTAATTGTTACCATCGTCCCTATTGAACAGCTAGAAGACCGAATACGTGCCCGTCTAACCGACCCTAATTTATGTCATATATACGTAGTTGAGGAAAAACCAGCCTTATTAGAATATGGCTGGGGACCAGAGTTTGAGCTGCAAAAAAGTATGACCTTTGACAAATTTAACTGGCCCCGTAAGCGGGTTAATCTACCGCCAGAGCAACGTGAGAACCTGGAACTGGTGTTCCGCGCAGCCCTTGATTTTGCCAAATCACCCGATGGCTGGCTGGTATTCATGGGTGTCACCGGCTGTGGCAAAACCCACCTGGCAGCGGCTATCGCCAATCACCGCTATCAAGCTAATAAGCCAGCCCTGTTCGTGGTAGTGCCTGATTTCCTTGACCATCTACGCTCCACCTTTAGCCCCGAGAGCAAGGTATCCTATGACCAGCTATTTGAAAGAGTAAAGACGTCTCCTCTACTCATCCTGGATGACTTTGGCGAGCAGACGACTACCCCCTGGGCTCAGGAAAAGCTTTACCAGGTTATCAACTATCGGTATAATGCCCGACTGTCAACAGTGATTACCACCCGCTGTTCACCGGATGAAATTGATAGTCCCATCAGTTCCCGCCTCGTAGACCCCAAAATCAGCCTGGTATTCAATATCACTGCTCCCGACTACCGAACTGATGCCACGTCCAGCCGAAGGAAAATAACTCGCAGTGGCAAGAAAGGGCGCTAGAGCTAAGCAGCCCAAACCCAAACTTGCATAGCCAGAAGTTTTTTAGTAAAATGAAAAACCGTGTGTGGAAAGAAGCCTTAGATATGATAAATCTTCCCGTCTTAGTGCTGAATCAGAGCTATGAGCCGCTCAATATATGTCGAGCCCGGCGAGCGGCAGTATTAATTTATCGAGGCAAGGCTGAGATGCTAGAGAATGGTTCAGGATTTATTCACTCAGCCAATTGCACCTTCCCCCTGCCCTCAGTAATCCGAGTAGTCTATATGATTAAGCGCCCCCGACCCGAGAGAAAACTGACACGCCTTGAGGTTTTCAACCGTGACCACTACACCTGTCAGTATTGTGGTAAAGAAACACGGCAACTTACCTTAGACCATGTCATCCCACGACACCGAGGTGGTCAACATACCTGGGAGAATGTGGTTAGCGCCTGTATAACTTGTAATCGTCATAAGGCAGGCAAAACCCCGGACGAAGCTGGAATGAAATTAATTCGCCGCCCCTCTCCACCACACGGTGGCCTCCCCTTCTATATCCCCTATCACTACCGGCAAACCCAGACCGAATGGCAAAAATACCTCCCCACCACAAACTAACCCCCTTTCCCCTGCTTGGGAGGATGCTCAGCTTCAATAGTAATCTCACTGAGGGGCAATTCTACAGTCGCCCCGCTCTCCAACTCAACCAAAACCGTTTCCTTCAACGGATTAGCCCCAACCACACTAGCCGCCCCCATAGGCGTAGACACTCGCTGCCTCTGCTTGGGCAATTTCCCCCGCATAGCATGATATAGCTCACTCTCATAGCCCAAGCAGCACATCAAGCGACCGCAAATACCGGCTATCTTCACCGGATTAAGCGGTAAATTCTGCTCTTTTGCCATCTTAATCGAAACCGGGGCAAACTCACTTAAGAAGCTCATACAACATAGCGGACGACCACACCGGCCAAAGCCACCCAGCAGCTTGGTTTCATCTCTAGGCCCTACTTGGCGTAAATCTACCCGTACTTTGAAATGGTTGGTTAACTCCCGGACCAGCTCACGGAAATCAACCCTCTCAACAGCACTAAAGAAAAAGGTAAGGCGCTTGCCACTAAGGTCGTATTCAGTCGATAGTAGCTTCATTGGCAGGTGTAGTTTAGCAATCAGCTCATCACACTTAGCCAGAGCCTCTCTACTCTTACTTTCAAATTCCTGGGCACGCTTGATATCCTCGGGGTCAGCCTTGCGCACTACCGACTTCAACGGTCCGGACACCTCACTGTCCAATACCTGCTTAGGCGAAATGACCACATATCCTAGCTCTAGCCCGCGTGTGGTCTTAACCACTACCCAGTCATTTACCTCCAGCTCAATACCTGCCGGGTCGAAATAGTATACTCTACCAGCTCTTTTGAAACGTACGCCAACAATCTCAGCCACTCTTTACCTACCTCTCCTAGGTATATTAAGCATTAATACCTCCAGCACCAGTCGCGGATTGGCATTCTGTCTAAGCTGTTCCTCAGCCGCCTGAAGGCTATTAATAAAGCTCTTTATTTGAACCAGACTATAACCCCTGGCCTGGTCAACGAGCGTAGCTAGCATATCAGCATTAGTAATGGTATCGCCACACCCGGCCTTAATTAAGAGCAGGTCACGCCAATAATCAAGCCATAAATCCAGAATCTCCTGGACTAATCCCCGGTTTTGGCTAAACTGAGCCGCCAACTGGGTCGCGTAGGCAAAACGCTCCTCACAATCAGCCTCAATGACATTAAGCAATCGGTCCATTCTTTGGGCACGCTGCTCCAACAAGCCACCATTATGGGCAGCCGATAGTGCCCAACCCAGACAGCCGTGGCAAAGCCTAGCCAGAAGTTTAGCCCTTGGTGGCTCAACACCCCAGTGACTATTAAGGGTAGCCTCGACCTCGGTAGCGGCCAACGGGGGTAACTCCAATCGCTGGCAGCGAGAAATAACAGTAGCTGGCAGTAACCTCTCATTAGTGGTTAGCAAAATAAAAATTACCTTTCCCACCGGTTCTTCCAAGGTTTTAAGCAAGCAATTAGCCGCTTCGTGGGACAATAGCTCCGCCCCGTCAATAATAAATACCTTATACCTACCCTCAAAGGGTGGTAAGCTGGCTGAGTGCTGCATTTGCCTAATCTGGTCAATACTGATTTCTACCTGAGGCTTCTCCGCCGAATTCCCATCTCTAGTCAAGCCTATAATCTGAACGTCAGCGTGCTTGGCTAAAGCTATTTTCTGACATGAGTCACAAACTCCACAGGGGGGCTCAGACGCCTCACAGTTTAACGCCATAGCCAGATTTAGCGCCAGCGTCATCTTGCCCACATGGGCAGGACCAATCAAAAGATAGGCATGAGCCACCGCCTCCCTCTCCAAGCTACGCTGGAGCAGGGAAACAGCCCTGGTTTGACCGACTACCTGCCACACCCTAAAACCTCTTTACGCATAAATTGTTTAAGTAAACCCCCTCTTACCTATGCCTAAATCAAGAGATTATTTATCAAGGGAAGTTTGAATGGGCTTCGCCCCTTCAAAAACCTCTATATCCCCCTCTCCTTTGAAGGAGAGGGGGATAAAGGGGGTGAGGTAGATAAACAATCTCTAAACTAAATCACACCTGGTCAGGTCGGTAAAGGTCTCCCGGCGCCGAATAAGGCGGGCTTTACCTTTATTGACCAGAACAATCGCTGGCTTAAATGAGGCGTTAAAATTGCTCGCCTGGGGCAGGCAATATGCGCCACAGCCAGGCACAGCTATAATATCACCTGCCGAAACTGGGGGCAGAGCAATATCTCTAACTAATATATCGCCCGACTCGCAAAACTTGCCAGCGATAGTAATCTCCTTTACCTCTTCTTCCTGCATCTTATTAGCTACCACTGCCTCATATTTAGCCCCGTAAAGAGCAGGACGGATATTGTCAGCCATACCACCGTCTACCGACACATAACACCTGACCCCCGGTATCTCCTTGACCACACCCACCGTATATAGTGCCACCCCAGCCGCCCCCACTATTGACCTTCCCGGCTCAATGATAAGCCGGGGCAGAGCCAACTTTAACTCCCGACATTTAGTAATAACACTAGATGCTATCACCTCAGCATAGGCAGAAATGGGTGGGGCTGGAGAATCCAGGGTATACTGAATAGCAAACCCCCCACCAACATTTAGTTCCCTGAGCTCAAACCCGTGTTTCTGCTTCATTTCAGCGGCAAAGTCAAGTATAACCTCAATAGACTCCTGATACGGCTCAACCTCAAAGATAAGAGAGCCTATATGAAAGTGCAAACCGACCAGGTTCAGATTAGGGGCTGACATGGCTTGAGCTACCGCCTCTTCCCCGCTGAGCAGGGGAAAACCAAACTTACTATCAACAATACCGGTAGCAATATATCTATGAGTATGAGGCTCTACCCCGGGAGACAGCCTGAGCAATATATCGGGTGTAGAACCTTGCTCCTCAGCCATTTCCGCCAGCATTCCAAGCTCGTGAAAATTGTCGACCACTATGCGACCAATAGGCCACTTTACTGCCAGCATTAATTCCCCGGCTGATTTATTATTACCATGGAAGTAAACGTTATCTAAGGGGAAGCCAACAGACTGGACAATACTAACCTCTCCACTGGAAACCACATCTAGCCCCAGCCCCTCCTCCCTCAATATGACCGCCAAAGCCCCATGGATAAAGGCTTTACAGGCGTAAATAACGGTGGTATCTCTATAGCGCTGACCAAACTCAGCCTTGAACTCGGCACACTGGCTGCGCAGGCTAAATTCATCAAAAAGATATAGGGGCGTGCCAAACTCGTCAGCCAGGTCTACAGTATCACAGCTACCAATTACCAGATGACCCCGGTTATTTACCTCAGCGGTTAACGGAAATAGACAAAGTCGGGACACCATTTCCCCTCAATGTTACCAGTGCCCAGCAATGAAGTCAATTTATGATTTAATATACCTCACCCCCTTTAGAGTTTTATTGGTAACCCTATCCCCTTTATCCCCTTCCCCTTGATAAGGGGAAGGGGAATCAATTATATAAGGGAGGCTTCGCCTCCCTTTAACTCTCCAAGATTTTGACTCTCCATGATATGGATATGTATTCCTATCATGAGGGGGAGAATGTTAAAAAGAGGGGCTTCGCCCCTCTTAAACTCCCCTTTAATATTTTCCTCAACGGAGAAGGGGGAAAGATATTAAGAAGGGAGGCTTCGCCTCCCTTTAACTCTCCAAGATTTTGACTCTCCATGATATGGATATGTATTCCTATCATGAGGGGGAGAATATTAAAAAGAGCGGGGCTTCGCCCCTCTCAGACTCTCCACTATAGCTTCCAGTTTATCCCTCGCCCCAAAAGAGAGAGGAAATTTGTTTCAGCAGCGATTAAATAACCAAGGGGAGTTTTAGAAAGGCGAAGTCTCGGACACTTTTACGGGGAGTCATAGAGGGGCGCCAGCCCCTCTTTAAAACAAATCTTCCCCTTCCCCTTTTCAAGGGGAAGGGGATAAAGGGGATAGGGTTAATAGCCCCTCAAATTGACACCCATCAGGAATACCACTAGAATATCTTAATACATTAAAGAGGTAAACTATTGTATCACAAGACGACATTAGATAATGGGCTACGGCTAATCACTTCCACCATGCCTCATACCCGCTCGGTATCCATAAGTATCTTTATCGGCACTGGCTCCCGATATGAGTCTGAGGCTGAAGCCGGCATCTCGCATTTTATTGAGCACCTGCTGTTTAAAGGCACCGAGAAGCGGACGACAGCCAGAGAAATCGCCGAAGCAATAGAAGGGGTGGGCGGTATCCTTAACGGGGGCACCGGCAAGGAATTAACTACCTACTGGTGTAAGGTAGCTCAACCCCACTTTCAGCTAGCCCTGGATGTACTAGTAGATATACTATTCCACTCTAAGTTTGACCCGCAAGATATAGCCAGAGAACGTCAGGTTATTATTGAAGAGATTAATATGAGTCGAGATTCTCCATCACAGCGGGTTAACACGCTCATTGATGAGCTGCTATGGCCCGGGTATCCCCTGGGACGCGAGGTGACCGGCAACAAGGAATCAGTGGCTGCCATGACTAGAGACGCAATGCTCAACTACCTTCAAGGTCAATATCTACCCGATAACACAGTAGTGGCTATTGCCGGTAATATTCAGCACCAAGAGATGGTAGCCGCGGTCAGGCAAGCCACCGGCAGCTGGGCTAACCAGCAGCCACGTCCTGGATATTCCCCTTATAAGCCAAAAGAGGCTCGACACCTACAGGTTGAGACCCGGGACATAAAGCAAGCCCACCTCTGCCTGGCACTACCCGGGCTATCACTCCTCCATCCCAAACGCTTCACCCTTGACCTGCTTAATGTCATCCTCGGGGCAGGCATGAGCAGCCGCTTATTTGCTGAAATTCGTGACAAGCTCGGACTTGTCTACAGCATTCATAGCTATGTCGAGCACTTCCTCGACTCGGGCTCAGTTATTGTCTATGCCGGGGTGGAGCCAAAAAACCTGGAAACAGTTATTAAAGCTATCCTGGAGCAACTTCATCAGCTTAAAGAACAAGTCCCCCAATCGGAACTAGCCAAAGCCAAGGAATTATCCAAAGGACACCTAATACTACGAATGGAGGATAGCCGCAATGTCGCCGGCTGGCTCGGGGGACAGGAGATTCTGACCAAACACATCCTTAGCGTTGAGCAGGTAATAGCCATTATTGATGCCATTACTGCTGACGAGCTTAAGCAGTTAGCTCAAGAGGTAATAATAGGTAACGAGCTCCGCCTGGCCGTAGTCGGTCCTATCGCCAGCGATACCCCTCTGGAGAAACTGCTGAAGCTATAAGATAGTTTATCTACCTCACCCCCTTTAGATTTTTACTGGTAACCCTATCCCCTTTATCCCCTTCCCCTTGATAAGGGGAAGGGGAACCAATTATATAAGGGAGGCTCCGCCTCCCTTTGACTCTCCTAGATATATATTCCTATCATGAGGGGGAGAATAGTTTTTGGAGGGGCTTTGCCCCTTCAATCTGCCCTGGCAATATAAATAGTAAGATAGCCGCAACCCAAAGGCCACGGCTATCTTTATAACAGCTAGCTAGAAGCGAATATTTATTTAATACTCGCCATAGCCACCGGGAGGCATTGGCGACGCCTTCTCCTTTTCCGGGATATCGGTAACCAATGATTCAGTAATCAAAACCATAGTGGCAATGCTGGCGGCATTTTCCAGAGCCGACCTTACCACCTTGGTCGGGTCAATAATACCCTTCTTTACCATATCACCAAAGTCATCGGCTTCAGCATCGTAGCCAACCCCGGCTGGACTCTTCTTCACGGCATCCACTATCACCGCACCATCCCGACCGGCATTTATCGCAATCCAGCGAATCGGCTCATCCACAGCCTTCCTGATAATATCAACACCAGTAGCTTCATCCCCGCTAACCTCCAGCTTATCCAGAACCGGGAGAGCATTGATTAAGGCAACACCACCACCAGGTAGGATACCCTCCTCCACCGCCGCCCGGGTCGCCGATAAGGCATCCTCAACCCGGTGTTTCCTCTCCTTAAGCTCAGTCTCAGTGGCCGCTCCTACCTTGATTACAGCTACCCCACCTACCAGCTTCGCCTGCCTTTCTTGGAGTTTCTCACGGTCAAAATCAGAGGTAGTCTCCTCTATTTGAGCCTTAATCTGCTTGATCCTCCCCTTAATCGCCTCATCCGAGCCCTTGCCTTCAATAACAGTTGTCTTATCCTTATCACAGGTTACCCGGCGAGCCCGACCTAAATCCTCCACCGTGACCGAGTCTAGCTTCCGCCCCACCTCCTCCGAAATCACCTTACCGCCGGTGAGAATTGCCATATCTTCCAGCATCGCCTTACGCCGGTCACCGAAACCGGGAGCCTTGACTGCCAGAACATTAAGGGTGCCCCGCAGCTTATTCACTACCAGGGTAGCTAAGGCTTCACCATCTACATCCTCGGCGACAATAAGCAGGTTCTTTGACACCTGCAGTATCTTCTCCAGAGCTGGTAGAAGGTCAGAAACAGCCGAGATTTTCTTATCGGTGATAAGGATGTAAGGGTCTTCTATCTCCGCTTCCATCTTCTCAGCATTAGTGATGAAATAGGGACTGATATAGCCACGGTCAAATTGCATCCCCTCCACATACTCCGTCTCGTATTTTAGACCCTTGGACTCCTCAACAGTAATAACCCCGTCCTTACCTACCTTCTCCATCACCTCAGCAATCAGGTCGCCAATCTCCCTGTCAACGGCGGTTATAGTCGCCACCTGAGCAATCTGCTCCTTACCCTTGACCTCAGTGGA
>DAOUFA010000024.1:0-3041 GCA_034430355.1 Dehalococcoidales bacterium | reverse complement strand
ACCCGAATCTGGTGGGTGCGGCCGGTCTCAGGCCTGACTTCAACCAGAGTACAGTTGCCCACATATTTAATGACATAATATTGGGTTCGTGCCTCTTTGCCCTCAGCCACCACTGCCATTCGCTTTCGGTTCCGGGGGTCACGCCCAATAGGCGCCTCAATAACCCCCTCATCCGGAGTGAGATGTCCTTTAACCAGCGCCAGATAGGCTTTTACCACCGAGCGGGCTTTAAATTGATTAATCAGATTAGCCTGAGCCAGGCTATTCTTAGCCACCACCATCACCCCTGAGGCGTCTTTATCCAGACGATGCACAATACCCGGTCGCAGTGAGCCATCAATATCAGGCAGGTTGGGCAAGTAGGACAGAATAGCATTGACCAGGGTATGACTTGGGTGTCCCGGTGCCGGGTGAATAGCCAGCCCGGCTGGTTTGTCTATGACTAGAAGGTCGTTATCCTCGTAGATAATATTTAATGGAATCGCCTCCGGAGACAGGGGGCTGGGCGGAGGGGGAGGTAGAGTAATATTTACCCTATCACCAACATGAAGTTTAAGTCCGGCTTTAGCCACATGGTCATTAACCGTGATATTGCCATCGGCAATAAGCTTTTGAGCCTGGGTTCGGGAGAGTTCCGGATATTTCTCAGCCACATACCTATCAAGCCGAACCCCCGGCCTTTCCACCACCAAGCTTAATACCTTGAGAGCGGGTATAGACCTCACCCCCTTTAAGCTACCCTGGGGAAGCCTAATTCTTCTGGGAAGCTATTTTATCTCGCTTTGCCTCTTGCCTCTGGCTAAACGCTAGATATATTAGCCAGCCAGCAAATACGACAGTACCGGCGGTTATTGACGCATCAGCCACATTAAACGGCGGCCAGATACCAACACCAATAAAGTCGGTAATATAGCCCAAGCGCAGGCGGTCAATTAGGTTCCCCACCGTGCCACCGAGAACTGCCCCCAGAGCTGCCTTGGTTAGCATATTGTTCAACAAGGGGAAGCGACGACAAACAAAAAAGACATAGACGAGAAGAACGACAATACCCACGAAGGAAGCTATAGTTAGCGGGAATGAATAGCCTTGAAACAAGCCAAAAGCAGCCCCCGTATTCTGGATATGGGTTAAACGAAAGAACCCCCCTGCAGGTAACGACTGCCCTACAGCTAAATTGGACCTTATCCATGCCTTGCTAAGCTGGTCGCCAACCACCACCAATATTACAATCAGGGAAAAGACCGCATGCCACCACCGCTTACCTTGAGGACTATCTACCTTTTGCATCCTTTGCCTGACCAGCCTTACAACTCAAGCACAGGTTCGCCTGGGGAAGGGCTTCTAAACGGGCTGGGTCTATAGGTTGACCGCAATTGTCACACAAGCCGTAGGTTCCTTCCTCAAATTTAGATAAAGCGTGCTCAATCTCAGCCAGCTGGTCTATGATACGCTTCTCTAAAGCCAGCCGTGTCTCTAACTCGAGGGTCTCAGTGGCTTCCTCCTCCCTCTTGCCAAAGGGACTACCCTCCCGCCTCTCATTTGCCGGACGCGCGCTAGCTTTTAATTGCTCTAACTCACCAATTAACCGCTTTTGCT
This sequence comes from Dehalococcoidales bacterium, assembly GCA_034430355.1. GTDB lineage: Bacteria > Chloroflexota > Dehalococcoidia > Dehalococcoidales > E44-bin46 > E44-bin46. Next base: position 1,445 of record DAOUFA010000024.1, on the reverse strand, counting down.
CACTCTCCAAACGGGAGCGAAGTAAGTTAAATTGTGTAGTCACTCCTGCCTCCTCCTGCTCACCTGTCAAGTTTGACATAGCCGTTTCGGCTCTTCCCATTTAGAGCTGACAGGTAAGCTATTATACTATTATACTATACTTATTGTTATCTGAGAGAACAAAATTAAGCCAGGCAAATTAGTCCAGCATCAACCGCAATTGACGGATGGTGCTAACTGCCTGCCCGCGCCAGTGATTGTTGGCGAAGACAAAGGTCTTTTCAGCTACACTATCCAGCTTGTGAATCTTGGGCAGCCATTCGCTGAGTTCCTGGGGTGTATAGCTATAATCATAGCGCTCGTAAGCCTGCTCGTGCTGCCACCACTTAGCACTATTACGCCCGTGAAAGCGGACATAGCCTATCTTACTCGTTGCCTCAGCTAGTGGTGGCAAAAGATTGGGCAGCGGTGGTTCATCAACGCAACAAAAGCCTAACTCATTTTGACGGAGCCAGTCAAACACCTCACCTCTCAGCCACCGGGCATTACGGAATTCAATTACCACCGGTAGTTCGCCTAACCTTTCCGTAAACAGGCCGAGGTAGTCCCAATTACGACGATTAAAATCGAAACTATATGGAAACTGAGCCAGAATACAACCCAGCTTGCCAGCAGTAATGATAGGCTCTAACACCTGGCAAAAAGCCTCAAAAATGGCGGTATTATCATCCCGCTGGTGAGTCATTTCCTGATTAGCCTTAAAACAAAATAGAAAATCATCACCTGTTTTCTTTTCCATTGCTTTTAAGTTGGAGGGTTTAGGTAAGGCATAAAAGGACGAATTTACCTCGCAGGTATTAAACTCACGAGCATAATAGGTGAGCCATTCCGCCTTAGGCATACCCGCCGGGTAAAAGTTGCCCACCCAATCGTTATAACTAAACCCTGAAGTGCCAAGGTACATCATATTTTCAGTGTATCCTATTTAGTCTATTTTATCAACTAGTATCAACTAGCCCTTTAGTCCCCCTTAATAAACGAGCCAACAATGGCGACACTATTTATTAACCTCACCCCCTCTAGATATTTATTAACCCACCCCCTTTAGATTTTTATTGGTAACCCTATCCCCTTTAAGCACCCAGAAAAATCTTCGATTTTCCTGGGAACCCGCTTTATCCCCTTCCCCTTGATAAGGGGAAGGGGAACCAATTATATAAGGGAGGCTTCGCCTCCCTTTGACTCTCCCTTGAAGGGGAGGGGGAGTGATTAGTTTTTGAAGGGGTTTCACCTCCCCAACTAAGGAGAGAGTTTAGAGAGGGGCTTTGCCCCTCTCTTACCTATATTCCCCCTTCCCTTGTAAGGGAAGGGGGACAGGGGGATAGGTTCTACTACTCTGGCATCCCCTATCTCTCTAAGAGCCCACGCTACTTGCTTCCGAACATCCTCATCCTCGAATACGTGAG
>DAOUFA010000023.1:0-2327 GCA_034430355.1 Dehalococcoidales bacterium | reverse complement strand
GGAAACTGTTAAAGGCATGCCCCCCTGCCATTACCAGTATAGCGGCAATGAATGCTAGCCAAGCGTTGGAATTGATGCCCCCAGCTAAGACTGCGCCAAGTAGCACAGCAGAGCCGAAGAATGGTATTGCGAACCACCGTGGCAAGGTGAAGAGATGGGCTTTAATTTTTCCTTTCATTTAAGACCTCCTTTTATTTTCAACGACTCCTTGTAAACAATTGTTTGCAACTCCCACGAAATTAAGTCTTAGTCACCTTAACCTCCTATCAAATACAGAATCCCCATTACCGCAGCACTGGCTAGGGGAATGGTTAAATTATCATCCACATACTTTGTTGTCTTGGTATATTTCTCGGCTATCACCGCAGTAACGGCGCCAACGGCGCCAATCCAGTAGGGAGAAATAAAGTAGGCAAGAATTAGGCAGGTAATGAGCATCCCCAGGCTCCCCCAGTTTCCCTTGACCTCTCTATTGTAGACTCTACTTCGTATGATTCCAGTTACAGCATCTCCCCCGCCCATGAATGCTAACGGCACAATTGCCAGCCACGGTTCACCCAGTAGCCCCCAGCATATACCAATAAGCACAATGCCTGTTGCCGGGAAGTGTATCTCGGCTAGTGCTTGTGGTCTTCCTGAACCGCCTACACCGCGGAAGGTCTGTGGCTTGAATAGCCTGGCGTAAAGGAGCAGGATGGTAAACCCCGTAGTCAGGATTAGTGGCCACCAGGAAGTGCTGAATAGTAGTGGGCATAGCAAGAAACCGACACACCCTCCCAGGTGTCCCAATTTCCTACTAAGGTATTGAGGAATAGCATAGTCATAGAACAGGTTTGCCAGATATAGCCCTAATAGGGCTGCCCCGGCAATCAAAAGAGCAAATGGTGCCTCAGCTACCACTTCGCCCTCCCAGTATCATCCGCATCTCAGTCAGGAACTGCTCGAAAGCCTGGGCAAACTCCTCAGTGTCATAAATTATCTTATCGGTGTTAGCCCGGAAGTATTTTCTGCTGATTGCCGCCCTGGGTGAAAGGCTGCCATCAATAACATCAAGGAGCACCTCATCACCACTGGGGTAGTTCACTAGGTCGCCGTCAACCAGGAATTTGTCCAGTTTCTCATAGGGCACTGGCGGAGCCTGGTCAAGCATTTGGAGCCGCTGCCCCTTATACTGGAAAAACAAAACGCCTCCTTCAGTACCGGTTACCCTGAGTTCAGCATATTTGCTCTCAACCTCAGCTAGCTTCTTCTTGGCATCCTTGGATAGACTGTCAAAGAAATGGGCCTGCCGTGCCATGAATCTACGGAACATTTGCTCAACTAATCCTGCCATCTATACCCTCCTGAGTATTCCCTTAACTAACTTTCTCTTGAATGTTCTGCCCAGGGTAACCTCCTTGAGCACCACTGGCTTTGAATCGATTACCTTACTTGCCAGCTTCAAGAAGTAGGTCTTTACCTTCTCCTTGCTGCTAGTCTGGGGAATTGACACTAGAAGGGGTATGCTCGCTTTTTGGGCAATATCCTTTAGGTCAACTTGGGGGGACAAGAACTGGTACTCGATTTCACCATGGCAATTGAGAAAGCCGTCCTGATTGGCCACCAAGCCGATAATGGGAATCTGCTTTACCCGTAGCAAGTCTATGGTCCTCTGTAAGCCGATGGTGGAAATCTTGGTTGGCTGGGAGACGATGATGACACCAAACAAGTCTTTTACTTGGTCAAAGAAGGAAAACATCTCATTGCTTGTGCTGGGAGGAAGGTCTGCTATTTGAAAGTCCAGCGGCTCTGGCCAGGTGACTATCTTATCTGACAGTAACTCACTGACGAAGCGCCACTTGCTCCAGGCGAGGACATCATCAATCTGCCTTCGGATTCCTTCCAGCTCATCAAGCCTACTGGCTCCGGCTTTTATCTTTTGAATCCTATCCCTGGCATCAACGAGCTCGTCGTGGTGAGATCCCTCCCAAAGGACGGCGTAATCCTCGCCGACAAAGCTAGCAATAGAGAGTAACCAATATCCGTTTACCTCAGGCACGATTACCTTTTCTTCTATGCTCTCAAGCCCCCACTTCGGCGAGTGAGTGAGGCCAAGCGCAGAATATAGGTTAGAACCGGTGACATCGATATCCAAGAAGCCTACTTTGTATTTTTTCTCAGCTAGGGCCAGACCTAGCCCAGCTACTACTGAACTCTTTCCAACACCGCCTTTGAGGGCTACTATAGCTATTTTCTTCATGACTCCTTTAGTCCCTCCAAAAAAGAAACGGGGCAAGCAAATTATCCTCGCTTGCCCCGTTTTATAGTTTCTGCCAAACAGAAAAGGC
>DAOUFA010000022.1:0-10300 GCA_034430355.1 Dehalococcoidales bacterium | reverse complement strand
ATTTTTTGTTCTTAATGATTTTGTTCCTAATGTGAGAAAGGCCATAGCCGGAAATATGCCTTGATAAGCCCCCAGCCGTGAGCCAGCCCCCTTTATTATCACATGTATCTTTATGTCTTTATAATATACTACTTATGTTAAAATCTTGTTAAGTAAGTATATGTCACCATATTTCTTATGCTTAATGTTTGTGTTCCTAGTGTGAGAAAGGCCATAGCCGGAAATATGCCTTGATACGCCCCCAGCCGTGAGCCAGCCCCCTGGGCTCGAAGATAAGGAAGATGATAATTACTAGTCCGCGCATGATGAGGCTGAGTGAAGCGGCTGCCTGGGCGGCAATAGCCGGAAAAGCCGCGGCTAACATTGGAGCAAGAATGGTGACCAGATAATCCAGTAGTCTGAGAGACACAGCGCCCAAGATAGCCCCGCTGATGTTGCCCATACCACCGACAATCAGCATGCCCAGATACCAAACCGAATCCAGGAAGGGAAACGCCTCAATACTAGCCCAGGCATAGTAGTGAGCCAGGAGTGAGCCAGCGACACCAGCAAAAACACAGCCGATGAAGAATGCAAATAGCTTATAAGCCCATATGTTAATCCCCATGACCTCAGCCGCTAGCTCATTATCTCTGATAGCAATGAAGGCTCTGCCGACTCTGCTCCTGACTATGTTTATAGCCGCGACTGTAGCCAGACAGGCAATTATCATCACCAGGTAGAAGTAGCTAGCTCTGGACCGCAGCACCATGCCAAATATCTCAGGTTTAGGCGCAGCCAGGCCAAAAACACCACCGGTGAGCCCGGTTAGCTGGAAGTGGACGAGCCAGGAAATAATAAAGTAGGCGGCTATTGTTGCCATAATCAGGTAGAAGCCCTTGACCCTTAGTGATGGTAAGCCGAAGATTAAACCCACCAATCCCGCAAACAGGGCAGCACAAGGCAGGGCTGCCCAGAATGAGAAGCCAAGCTTGGCGCATAAGATAGCCGAGGTATAGCCACCTACTGCCATAAAGGCAGAATGTCCCATGGAGATTTGACCACAGTAGCCGGTTAGAATACTAAGGCCATGAACACTAATAACACTGATACCGATTATGGTCATTATGGTCAGCCATGTCTCACTGATAAATAGTGGGCAGGTGAAAAGAAAAGCAAGGAAGGCCAACAACACTACCCGCTGCGTCCTGGTGCGGAGGATAGCCATATCCTGAGCATAGCTTTGGTTAAAGGTCCCACTGGCTAAACTCATGCTCTTTAACTTAACTCCCGTTGTAAATGGTATGTCTTAATAAATAACCCAGTAATGTTTTTAAATCCTCTCTATCCTTTTCAGGCCAAATAGGCCGTAGGGTCTAATGAATAGCACAATTATGATAATGATAAACGGGAAGATAGTAGCCAGCCCACCGCGGGTAGTTAGCGGGTCAAGGTAGCCAGCAGCGAAGGACTCGGCCAACCCCACTATTAGTCCGGCTACGATAGCCCCGCCAATTGAGTTTACCCCTCCCAGCAGCACCACTGCGAATGCTTTTAGTCCCATATTAGCCAGGTACGGTGAAACGCCACTTTCGCCACCTAAAAGAACGCCGGCGACGACACCGGTAACACAGGCAATTATCCAGGAGATGGCATAAACTGTAGTCACCCTGATACCGGCACACTGCGCCACCTGCTCATCCTCAGCAGTGGCTCTCATGGCCAGTCCAATTTTGGCGTAGCGGAAGAAGAGCATGAGTGCGGCTACCACAATGGCAGCCAATATTACTGTGAATACCGTCGCTGCGGGTACATATACCGCACCAAGGCGCAGGGATATCGCTGGCAGCGCTCCGGAGTAGACCTTAAATTCGCCACCCCAGATCAGGATTGCCAGCCCCTCCAATATACAAAAGCCTAGGGCTATGGTCATCATGACTACTGCTAGTACTGGTTGACCCACCAGGGGGCGCAGGGCAAGACGTTCTATCAATAAGCCCATTATGACAGCCGTTGCTATTGCCGCCAGCAGACCGGCCCATAGCGGTAGGCCGCACATTATCAGGAAGGTGAAGCCAAGGTAGCCCCCAATCATTACAATGTGTCCCTGGGCAATGTTAAACGCTTGGGAGCATTTGAGGATGATGACAAAGCCTAAAGCGATCAGGGCATAGACTACGCCCACGCTAAAACCGGTTACCGCTAATTGTAGAAAGAGGGTCAGTGGGCACCTCCTTCAACAGACTGGATGCTAAGAGTAGTCTTTATTGTTGCCATGCGCCCATCCCGGTATCCGACCCGAGCTTCTACGGGCACCTCAGTCTTATTACTATAGATAGCCCTGATAAGCTCGCGGTAGCGCTCTTCTAAAAAGACTTTCTTCAGCCTCCTGTTTCTGGTTAGCTCACCCTCATCGGGGTCAAATTCCTTGTGCAGATTGACATATTTTTTCACCCTGATGCCCGGCGGTAAAGCCCTGTTTACTCTATCTATATCCTCCTTTACTAGCTGGTAAACCTCCGGCTTCTGGGAAAGCTCGGTGAAAGTAGTATAAGCTACCCCTCTCTCCCCTGCCCACCTACCGACACTCTCATAATCGATTATTATGATTGCCGAGGTATAGGCTCTATCTGGGCCAGCTAGAACCCAGGCATTCTTGATGTAAGGGCTGAACCTCAGCCGGCTCTCAATAAGTTGGGGAGCCAGTTTATCACCACTGGCCAGGTCAGCGAGGTCCCCTACTCTATCCAGAAAGACAACGTGTCCATCCTCATCGATAAAACCACTGTCTCCACTATAAAACCACCCGTCTTTGAGCGCCTCGGCAGTCTTATTCGGGTCATTACAGTAACCGACAAAAATACCAGGCTGCCGGTAAATAATTTCACCATTATTGGTTATTTTTACCTCTGCTCCCCTGTGAATAGGGCCGACAGTCTCCCAACGGATATCGTAATTCTTGGCGCCAGTAAGAACCCCGCCCTCCGTTGATCCATACAGGCTTTTGAGGGGAAGATTTAGGGCGTGGTAGAACCTGAAGGCCTCAGGGCTGAGTATAGTCCCGGTGGTATAGCAGATTCTGGCATTTGACAGACCAAGGCTAGCTCTGATGGGTCTAAACATGGCTATATCAGCAAAGGCGTAGAGTATTCTCAGAGATAGGCTTGGCTTTTGCTTTCTAAGCTTTAAATCAGCCATTTTGTAGCCGATAGGCATCAGCAGGCGGGAGACGAGTCTCTTAAGAGCGCCAGCCTGTCGAATGCGGCTCTGCACCCTGCCTGCCTGGTTCTCCCATAGCCGAGCCCCGTAGAGTACTATACTCGGTCCTATCTCCTTTGTATCCTCTTGCTGCGTTTCCGGCCCCTCAGCAAAGTTCAGGATGCTAGCTGACAAGAGGTGGCAACCAATTCCAAACTGCTGCTCAGTCATCCAGACTGGCGGCAGGTAGGGAACAATATTGTCATTTTCCTGCCAAGGGTCGAGATGCAGGTAGTATTCAGCACCAGCCCTCATTGTCCTATAGGTGTGGATGGCTCCCTTGGGAACAACCCCGGTGGTTCCCGAGGTGTAAACGATGGCGCAGACATCGTCGGCACTACCGCTTTCGATATTCTGCTCAAAGAGTCCGGGGTGTGCTCCTTCATGCTTTTCCCCCAGCTTTACCACCTGCTTATATTCCATCAAAATAGGGTCATCATAGTGGGCTAGTCCTTTATAGCCCCAGTAAATAACCTTCTCAAGCTGTGGAAGCTCGTCCTTAATCTCAAGAAACTTGTCAACCTGCTCTTGGTCTTGAACCAAAGCAAATCTAGCCTCGGAATTTTGGGCAGTGTACTTTATCTCTGAAGGACTTGAATCTGGATGCAGCCCCACTGAGGCCCCATGGTTAGACTGGGCAGCTAGCTCAGAATAATACCACTGGGGGGCATTATCCCCGATAATAAGCACCTTATCTTCGGGTTCAAAGCCGAGTGATATTAAACCAAGTGCCAGGTATTTGACATTGACATAATAATCCTTCCAGGTATAAGGTTGCCAGATACCATGATGCTTATGACGCATGGCGGTATGGTTAGGGCCATACCTTTCATAGTTATATTTGAGTATCTTGGGCCAGGTATCGCCCTTTTCTCTATAGACCTGCTCTATCTCAGTAGGCACTGCCCTTACCTGTTCTTTTAAGCGAGCCATCTCTTCTTTCGCCGGTAGTGCTTAACTTCACGGTAGCTCTTTTTGGAGCCCACCGCTGATAGCCCCATATAGAATTCCTGAACATCCTGATTATCTTTTAACCTCTCAGCTGGCCCCTCCAGAGCTATCCTGCCGTTTTCCATAACATAGCCATAGTCAGCAATACCAAGGGCAGCTCTGGCATTTTGCTCCACCAAGAGTATGGCCATCTTTTGTTCGGCATTGATTCTCCCGATAATTTCATAGATTTCTTGCACCAGCAACGGGGCAAGACCGAGTGAAGGCTCATCCAAGAGCATAAGCTTGGGGCGGGCCATGAGCCCCCGCCCTATCACCAGCATCTGCTGTTCACCGCCGGACAGATAGCCGCTCCTCTGGCGGCGCCGCTCTTTAATCCTGGGGAAGTAATTAAAAACCATATCTATATCGCTTTTTACCTGCCCACGGTCTTTACGATGATGAGCAAATACCAGCAGGTTCTCTTCAACATTAAGGTGCTCAAGAACCCTCCGCCCCTCTATAACTTGGGTTATGCCCAGGGCAGCAATATTCCCGGGACCGTACCTATCTATACTCTTACCATCAAAAACGATGCTGCCGTTCGTTACTTTTCCCTCCTCGGTCTTTAGCATCCCTGAGATTGCCTTCAGGGTAGTAGTCTTGCCCGCACCATTAGCCCCAAGCAGGGCAATGATTTTGCCATCAGCTACCTCTAGTGATACGCCTCGTAACACCTGAATAATATTCATGTAGGTGACCTCAATATTATTTACTTGTAGCATTTTGTTCTCTAAACGCTTATAGTTCCTCTCCTAGGTAAGCCTTGATAACTTCAGGGTTGCTTTGAATCTCGGCAGGGGTGCCTTCGGCAATCTTTCGCCCGAAATCGAGGACTATAATCCTGTCGGCGATATCCATAACCACTCCCATATCATGTTCAACAAGAACAATGCACCTAACCCCGTCTCTCAGAACGGGGGTATCGGGATAGGTGGCCCCCTGACCTTCGAAGACATCAATTATGAATCGGACGATATCCTCCTTTTCCTCCAGGTTCATCCCGGCCATAGGCTCGTCAAGAAGTAGAATCTTCGGTTCCAGAGCTAATGCTCTTGCCAGCTCCACTCTTTTGCGCATCCCATAGGGCAGAACGGCAACATGCTTCTTTCTGATTGACTGTATTTCCAGGAAATCAATAATGTCCTCTACCGTCCGTCGGTGTTCAATCTCCTCTTTGTGAGCCCAGCCAAGGTATATAGCACTAGAAATGGCGTTTTGTTTCATAAGCACGTGTCGGGCAGCCATGATGTTATCTTGAGTGGTTAGCCCGGTATACAGCTCGATATTCTGAAAGGTTCTGGCAATACGGAGTTTAGCCAGCTTATCCGGGCGCAATCGGGTGATTCTTTGCCCGTCGTAATATATCTCACCTTTTTGGGGTTTGTAGAAGCCGTTTATGCAGTTAAGGAGGGCGGTCTTGCCAGCACCATTAGGTCCGATAATAGCCAGTATCTCGTTATCTCTGATATCTAGGCTAACCTCGGTAAGGGCTCTGACACCGCCAAAACTAAGGGAGAGCTGGTCAACTCGCAATCTAACCTGCTTATCAGTTTTTACCTCCACAGCACTATCCTTCTCAATGCGGCAAGGGTTCTAATTCGTGTTAAATAGAATTAGCCTTTTTCTCCGGCAGTGAGTTTATCCAGGTAGTCAGTTACTCTGTAATCTTTAGGCCTCTCACACTTCAGATTCCGGCCCAATCGTTTGGCTTTCTTTTTGAGCATCTGCGCCGTTTCTTTGTCGGGATTCTCAACATACTTCTTGTAACCGGTGCATCCTATACTCCCGTCCTTGTAGACCATTATCGTCACATCATCATCCACAGCATCACAATAAATCGTCGTTGCGGTCATCTGCCAGTCTGTCACTAGTCGATCTCCTAGATCAAGGACATAACATATTGAAAAAGATAGTCACAACCCTACTTCCCAACTACTATATTAATATATACATTCATGAAATCAAATACCCTAGATAGGGTATTTTTGACAACAAGAAACAAGAGATGCTATAAATGTGGCAAATGGCTAGGCTGACCGGTAAAGATTATCGTGATATTTTAAATCTTGTCTATCTTGCCAATCGATGTGAAGACACAGAAAGCTTCATTAATATGTTGTTCCCCTCCATAATGCAAGTATTCCATGCCGAGTGTGCCACCTTTCAGCTTATTAAAGGATATCCAGAGCACACAGAGATAGTCGAGTCACGGTCTTTCAGGACAGATAGCATTAATATTTACGAAGATAAATTTTACCCTGTCTTGTATAAAGGCTCTTTCTATCAGTATTCTCCCCTGTTAAAGCAAGCAATTTCTTCACCAAAAACTATCTTAAAATTTGGAGACTCTATTTCCTTTCGAGACTGGGAGAGGTCAGATTTCTATAATAATTTTATGCTGCCACAGCAGTTATACTGGGAGTTATTCTTGACCTTGCGCTGGAAAAACAAATTAGAGGGCATGGTTACGTTGTGGCGTTCCAAGAAACAGCGGGATTATGACGATAGGGAAGTCGTAAAGGCAGCGATGCTTGCTTCCCATTTTGGAGTCGCTGTACACAATATTTGTTTAATTTCACAGATTAATACACAGGAAAATCATTCCTTATCTGCCGATGAGGCTAATAGTGAGGGGCTTCTTTGGTTAGACCATAAGTTTATTCCCTCCTTCTTCAACGCTGAGGCGAGAGATATCTGCCTGCAGTTATTAAGTAGGATGCCATATAATACATCTGAACTTGAAAAAGGTGATTTCCCCATACCATCCTGTATTATTCAAGATTGTTCCGACCTTCTGGATTTATCTAAAGCAGAAGAGCAGCCTATTCTGTCGCCAAAAGAGAGAATAGTATCTACAGGAAGTGGCAAGAAATTCCGAATTGAATGTTCACTGATATGGAAAGCCGACCAAATGAATTCTATGCCTAATTTTATGGTTACTTTTTCCGATCTCAGCTACGAAAAGAAACTGGAGACTACCTTACAAGCTAGATTCCAGCTAAGTAGAAGAGAGCTAGATGTTATTCACTATCTAACTAGAGGGCTGTCTGATGATGAAATTGGAGAAAAGCTTTGTATTAGCAGGCAGACGGTACATACACATATCAAGCACATCTATAAAAAACTAGGCGTTAAGAGCAGAATTGAGTTATACAGGAGAGTTATACAGGAGAGTTATACAGCAATATTCGATCACCAATTTGACTGGCGTGATTTGCCTCAAATATCGTCCCCCTAGAAGAGCGTAAGAGATGTTGTTACCCTTGCGGGCTCCATAACCTACCAAGTACTTCCATTTCGTCCTCGCTGAATTGAACATTCCGTCATTTAGTGGCCCCGACAGTAAAATGGCCAGTTGTAGTTAGTGTCCTTTAATGATACAATCTCTTGCAACGGCACGGGCTTGAGGTCATTGTAATGGACACCGATGGTGCGCGAACCATCTTCAAAGATACCCACAAATCCCTTCTTGAGTTGTTTAACGAGTATGCCAAAGATGTGTATGGTATCCATCGGCTTGACCGTCTCAATGAGCTTCGGACCGATCTTCAGCGCCGCCAGCACCTAAAGGTATAACCGATGCCCACAAGTGGAACAGCTAAAGATGGGCAGAGTATCTTTTACGGCTGGATTGTCCTGGGCGTAGCTTTTATCACCGTAGTCCTTGGCTATGCCATCAGGAATAGCTTCGCCGTTTTCTACCCCACCATTGTAGAGGAATTTGGCTGGGAGCGGGGTAGCACGGCACTAATGTTCTCCATTTCCTTCCTTGTCTATGGTCTAGCGTCACCACTAGCCGGCACCCTCGTGGACAGATTCAAGCCAAGGCTAGTTTTACCGTTAGGAGGTTTCATTGCCGGCGTAAGTGTTACCCTGTGCAGCCTAGCTACCGCTCAGTGGCAATTCTTTCTCTTCTACGGGGGTATTGCTGCCATAGGTTTAAGTCTAGCCGGCTGGACACCTCTCACCGCCATAGTCTCCAACTGGTTTGTCAAAAAACGCGGCTTAGCCATTGGTATACTGGCGGCTGGCTTCGGCGGAAGCCTGATATCAGCCTCCATTGCTCAGTTCCTCATCTCCAGCTTTGGCTGGCAGAAGGCTTATATCATTGTCGGAATCTTCCCCATTGCCATTATTGTACCGCTATGCAGCCTTTTGATCCGCCGCAGCCCCCGGGAAAAAGGGCTTCTGCCCGATGGTGCACCTCAGAAACCACCCCAGCCCCAAGACCCCGATGAGCCCCAGACTGCGGAAGGCAAATGGGCAGCCACTACTTGGACACTGCCTCGGGCGATGAAGACCTATCAATTCTGGCTACTCTTTCTCGTTGCCTTTTTTCTACTTGGTCTTACCGAGCAGATAGCAATAACCCATCTGGTTTACTTCTTTAGGGATGTTGGCTACGAACCAATGATGGCAGCCAATATCTACAGCGTGTTTGGCATCCTTTTCATCCTCGGAACCCTGTGCAGCTTCCTCTCCGACCGCTTTGGGCGGGAAAGTGTCTTCATACCAAGCTGCCTGCTGAGCGCCGGGGCAATATCTCTCTTATTCCTGATACGGGATGCCTCTCACCTCTGGATGCCAGTGCTATTTGCGGTCTGCTTTGGTCTTGGGGTTGGCGCTGCCGGACCAGTGTTTTTCAGCGCGGCAGCCGACCTATTTCAGGGAAGACACTTTGGCTCCATCTTGGGCACTATAACATTGGGCTTCTCCCTAGGAGGTGCCATCGGTCCCACGCTTGCCGGATTTATCTATGATAAAACCAATAGCTACTTCTTTGCCTTCTTCATAATTCTGGGTTCGTTGATTTCTGCCGCTGTGCTGATGTGGCTCATTGCCCCCCGCAAGATAACACCAGTTCCGGCAAGAGCGGCGCAGCATCAGGTAGATATGATATAATTTTGGAACGGTTGAGCCTGCACCAAAGCAAAAAGATGGCTACAGTATTAACCAAACTAGTCGTCCTTATCAGAGGTGGTGGGGAGGTGATTGCTTCAGTGGCAGAGCAGGGTTGGTTGTGGACGGTAGCGCTGTAAATATTTCCATACGGTTCTCTGTACCTTTGCCCCAATGGTTACCACCCTTTCCTTATTCCCCTTACCGTAGACTCTCAACATACTTTTTATAACCCGTGTATTTTGTACTCCAATCTTTGTAGACCAATATCGCCACCTCATCATCCACAGCATGACAATAAATCGTTGTTGCTGTTACCCGCCAATCTAATGACCTCATCAGTCCTATCCTATACTAGCACTCATCTAGATGGTGACATAATGGTAACCTCCACACCCAATTTTTATGAAGCACCTGTCCTCGTTCAGTACCTTAGTGACACACCTCCTTTTTTATTTTGCTAGTAGCACTCAAGGCACTCCCGATGGAGGGGGCGGAATGCCTTTGAAGAATATCGGGGAAACATGAGAATGGATCTTGGTAATCTACCCGCCAAATAGACCTGTCGCATGTCTTTTTGACATGAGACAGGCATGTGTGGCAAAGCCAGAATCAGCCCTTTCTTCTCAAATATAAGTTCGGGCCTCCCAAGGCTCACCACCTTGGTTCCTAAATAACTTCTACCGAAGGCAGGGAGTCATTTTTTAACAACCAGTTTTTTCACTGCCTGTCCCAGACCATCGAGAGTAAGCTCGAACATGGGAAAGAGCTTTTCAATCGTCAGAACAGTGGGGTGATTCCAATAATATGGCTCCGTTGGATTTATCCAGACACAGTGAGTAAAATGCTCAGCAATCTGCTTCAGCCTGAGCAATCCCGGGACCTCGTTACGTTCATAGAAATAAATAGCCCCATATCTCTCCGTTAGCTCTTGCATCGCCATTCTGGCGTCTCCGACTAATACCACTTTATAGTCCGGCTCGAGAATACGCAACAGATGGTCGGTGTTCACTGCTTCCTGTCTCTCAATATCCTGATAAAGGTTATCGTATATGCAATTGTGGAAATAGAAGTATTGGAAGTCTTTGAAGTGGGTACTGGAATGAGCGGCAGAGAAGAGTCGGCTACACAACCTGGCAAAAGGAACCATAGAGCCGCCAACATCCATCAA
>DAOUFA010000021.1:0-3378 GCA_034430355.1 Dehalococcoidales bacterium | reverse complement strand
GGAGGTAAGACGATGAAAGTGGAACGAATGAGACTGGCAGGGCGGATAATCGCCTATAGTATAACCGGATTCGGCGGGGCGATGTTGATTGGTGAAGCTGTTGGGGAATTTACTCAGAAAGGCTGGGCAGTCATCACTGAAGCTACCCCCACCGACCCTGGGCTTCTATTAGGCATAATTGGCGCCTTTGCCCTGGCGGGCTGCATTTTGTCCTTGTGGCGGGGGCGAGCGGCCGGCATACTGCTGGTTGCAGTGTCGGCGGCACTGGGCGCCCACATCGCTGCCTTTGCTGGCCGAAATCACATGCTTGCCTGGTCAATGCTGGGCTTGCCTTATCTAATTGCCGGCATCCTCCTCCTCAACTCCTGGCGCCTCTCCCAGGAACTCGCCTAGCCAGAACACACCTTACGAAGAGCTTGCTGGAACCGAAGAAGGGGCGAGTGATTGCGTATATTTAATAGCCTCTTCAACTGCGTTAATGAATTCCCTAGCCTCAGGCGCATGAACCTTTTTAATTTTACCTTTCTCACCTTTTTCTTTATATTGACACTTACCTTCATGTTTAACAGAATTATTAGTTTTGCGTAAGTAATAAAGCTTTTCATATAAGTCTGGCTTATCATCCTTTAGAGAATGTCCGAACAGGTATTTGAGCATCTCGTGGAAGTAAAATAAAACCTCGCCCTCTCTCTTTTTACTCTGTTTCAAGGCTGAATATATAATTGGGTCAACCTTTGGGCTACTCTTGCTAGCGGTTTCACAGAAATTCTCAATGAATACTTCACATGCCGTTGAAGCATCTAAAACAGCTCGGCGTGGTTCCTGAGAAACTACGCTACGAGCGTCTAAAAGTAGGCTTTCATAAAGCTCGGGCTCAATCCCTGAGATTAAGTCTTGGCAAATATCATTCCATTCAATAATTTGGCGCGGCATGAACGTAAGAACCAAATGGCTTGCACCTGAAGCACCACCTGGCCCGGCATATATAGGCTCATTTGCACTGTCAAAATAGCGAAGGTCATACTCGAGCTGTTCTATGTTAGTCACATGGACTTGCAGTTGTCCTCCTCGCCATCTGTACACGGTTAATAACTTGTATAGAATGTCTCTAGCTACAGCAACCAATGCTTCTTGGTCTTCACTTGTTATTGGAATGGTCGGGAAGTCTCTTTTTATATGGATTGGTATGCAGTTAGCATTCCAAACTGGTTCGCCATTAATTTTACCTATAAATTGTTTAGGGTCGGGGCTCCATAATGGCTCCTCGAACAAAGAATATTTATATTTTGCTGGCGGATATACCACTATCTCTTCAGAGCCGGTCTTTATGTATTGCGGGCTGCTACCGTCTTCCCTTTTTCTTTTTATGGGGAACGGGAGTTTAAATATAAATTTAGCGGTAACCTCTGTCATGTCCACCTCCTCACCTCTTCGTTCTGCTTTCCATGCCTTTCAACCATCTTACCACTGAATGTCGTTTTTCTAAAGGGGGTCAAAGGGGCGCCAGCCCCTTAAAAAACAAATTTCCCTCTCTCCTTATCAAGGAGAGGGGGTTAGGGGGTGAGGTCACAAGAGGTCACAATAACAATATATTAAAAACTGAGGAGGTTCCGGGAAAACGAGGGTTTTTCTGTGGGCGTTAAGGGGGGAGGTTGACCTTCTTTTAAGGTTAACTAGCTTTCAACGCTTTCAATGGTCTTGGAGTAATCCATAAGGTGTCCGGCAGTGAAGCCTATGCGCTTGAAGAAGTCCTGAAGCTCTTGGTCGCGCCGGTCTATTCCTATGTGCACTGTATTGATACCTTTGGCACGATACTTCTCACATATTGCGTCGACTAACTGGGTAGCAATGCCTCTTCGCCAGTAATTGGGGTGAACACCAAGAATGATGATTGAGCCCACTTGAGTGGCCGGTTCTCCCACGGACGTCACTCGACCGACGATGAAGCCGCGAACGCGACCCCTAATCTCAGCGACAAAGCCAAGCTCAAGCAGCTTGTCCACGCCTCCGGTAATCAAATTTATATATCCAGTTGGTCTCTTCTGAAGACTTTCCTTCCTCTCAATAGTAAAAATATGTTCGGTGGTGAAATTGGCGTAGGTAATAGCTTTCCCCAGTTTCCTTATTTTCTGGTCAATCAAAAAAATAGTATCAAGGTCTTCAAGACTCATAGAACGTACTTTTATCTTTGTTGGGCTAGCCATAATAGACACTTCCCGTCATAAATATCTACCACTTGGATAATAGTGCATTAAAGTCAAAAAATCAATGTCGTTCTCTCTTATTGCGCTGAGGATAAAGGCTAACTGGGGCGGAGCCACTTAAAAAACAACTTCCCTCTTATGATTAGGAATATATATCTTTATCATGGAGAGGGGGTTAAGCGGGTGGGGTTTATAATCCGGCAGGCAAAATGAACAAGCTCAGCTAAGTGGATACTTGACTTTATAGTATGGCGGTGTATACTTTATCTACAGGTGTGAGGTGGAGATGTGGAAGAAGTGATTATAAGGTGGAAACCATTAGCTATCGGACTCGGTTCAGCGCTTGCCTTCCTGCTTGTTTTCAGTTTGGCTCCGGTTCAGGTGGTATCTTATACCGTTAGCGAGGAGTATCCAACTACCGAAACCTATTATGTCACTGAGGACTATACCGTAGAGGAGCCGTATGTAGACACTGAAACCTACTATGAGACCGAGCCCTATGAGGAGACGGTGCCCATTGACTATTTGGTAACCGGCGAAGAGGGATATAACTATTTCGGTGGTGAAGGGTTTTATGTTCGGGTAGATGTCAAGAATACCGACTCAATAAGCGGTACCTTTACTATTGTATTTGACTTCACGTTAGAGAGGGGGGTAAAAGACACCGAAACTAAGTCAAAATATATCGCGGCCGGTGACGAAGAAAAGCTCACCGTATCTTATCATGGTGCCGCTCTGAGTTCCTTTACCTATTCTATTACTCCGCCAACCAAAACTGTTACCGCTTATAGAGACGTAGAGAAAACGAGAGAGGTTATTAAGTATCAGACGGTAACCAAGTCTAGATATGTCCCCGAAGAGAGGACTATCTGGAAGACAAGACCGGTAACACGCTGGAAGAGGGTTCCGATGCTGGAATACCTGCGCAGTTACTGACGCCACTTTTTAGCCTATTGGCTGTCGCTGACCACATAGTTTCTCAGGGTGCCGATAGGCTCTATTTTTATCTCTATCGTATCGCCGGGGTACATCGGGCCGATGCCGCTGGGGGTGCCGGTAGCGATAATATCACCCGGCAGCAAGCTCATCACATGAGATATGAAGTTTATCAGCTCGGGGACGGAATAGATGAGGTCGGAAGTATTACCGTGCTGTTTGAGCTTGCCATTTAAAT
>DAOUFA010000020.1:0-2698 GCA_034430355.1 Dehalococcoidales bacterium | reverse complement strand
CGGCACAGCCGATGAAAGATGTCAGACTCAAGCTCACTAATCCTGTCCCGAGCATTCAAAATCAGCGACTCATACTCCTTGAGCTCGGGGGTAAAGAAGCGCTCACCACCAACCAGGGTCTGCTTTCTAATATAGTCCTGAGGCACCTGACTGAGGTTGGATTTAGATACCTCAATATAGTAGCCAAAGACCTTATTAAAGCCCACCTTCAGCGATTTAATCCCGGTCTTTTCCCGTTCCTGGCGCTCCAGATTAGCCAGATATTGCTTGGCATTCCTGGCTGCCAGGCGAAGGCTATCCAGCTCCTCGGAAAAGCCCTGCCTGATTACACCACCCTCGCCCAAAGCCGACGAAGGCGGTTCCTCTATCGCCCCGGAAATCAAATCAACGACATCCTGGCGGGGCTTGAGTTCGTCCTTGAGCCAGGCAATGGCACCGCTGTTTTTATCAGCCTCAATTACCTCTCTAAGCTTAGGAATAACCTCCAGGCTGTGTTTGAGGCTGATTAGCTCGCGAGGGGTGGCAACATTACCCCTCACCCGGTTAATTAATCGCTCAAGGTCAGCGGCATCACCGAGCAAGGAAACCGCCTGATTGCGAGCCAGGGTATTATCACCGAACCAGCTAATAGCATCCTGCCGCTTAGTCAGTTCGGCGACATCAACCAGGGGCTGACCCAGCCACCGCTTTAATAATCTGCCCCCCATAGCTGTCTTGGTCAGGTCAACAACCGACAATAATGAGCCCTCGACTGTTCCCAGGCGAGTGCTGCGGAATAGCTCCAGGTTTTTCTGGGTGTTCACATCCAGCGCCATAAATGAATCAGTGGCGTAGGTGGAAAGTCGGGTTAGCTGTCCCAGAACCCCTTTCTGCGTTTCCTCAATATAGTGAACAATAGCGCCAGCCGCCCTTATTGCCAGAGGTAGTTGAGCACAGCCGTAGCCATCAAGGGTAGCCACCCCAAAATGGTCAAGCACTGTCTGGCGGGCAACCTCAAGCTCAAAACAATAATCATCAAGGCGGGTTACCGGAGCCGTTAATTCTAAATCGGATAATTCGGCGCTGTTAGCGGTAATAATCTCTGAGGGTTTGAGTCGTTCCAGTTCGGCAGTAGCCCGTTCAAGCGCCACCTGAGTAACGGCAAACTCGCTGGTGGTAATATCAACGTAGGCTATACCCACCGCCTCATCACCCAAGACCAGGCTGACCAGGTAGTTATTTTCCCGGCTATCAAGGAGGCTGGGCTCAATTACCGTGCCCGGTGTTACCAGGCGGATAACTTCACGCTGGACTAAGCCCCTGGTCTCACCCGGCTTGGTCATTTGCTCGCAGATAGCCACCTTGTAACCTCTATTGATAAGTCGGGCCAGATAGTTATCCAGGGCATGATAGGGGATGCCAGCCATGGGCACCCGATACCCCTTGCCCATCTCTCTGGAGGTCAGGACGATATCCAGCTCCCGAGAGGCAAGCTTGGCATCCTCGTCAAAGGTCTCATAGAAATCACCCAGGCGGAAGAGGACAATGGCCTGGGGATACTTTCGCTTTATCCTGAGGTATTGTTGCCGGATAGGGGTTGAACCCTCTTTCATCTTAAGCCTATTCTACTAGAATTTTATGCTAAAAGGAATAGATATTCTTTATCTAGTGACCCCATCCCCCTTTATCCCCCTTCCCCTTAATAAGGGGAAGGGGGACTGATTATATAAGAGAGGCTTCGCCTCTCTTTAACTCTCCATGGATAGATGAATTGCATAGCGTGGTTTTTAGGCTGTGGTATAATTAAGGTAATGGTAAGCTACATAAAGTGGTCAAGAGGAATCTGTTAGGTTTTTCTGTTTCAAAGGAGGTTAAATTGCCAGATATAGTCTTAGGGGCACTTATTGGGGCCATTGCAACCGCAGCGGGTTCTATAATCATAGGCTTTATTAATTATAAGAATGCTAAATTGCAACTGAGCCACCAGGGGAGAGAAGCCAAACGAAATAGACTTATTGAAGCGAGAAAAGACCTTCTTCTTCGGTTGAGGCATACTCTAAGTGAGTGGGTAGATGTCTCAAACATGCAAGTAAATATGGTTGAAAGACTTAAGAATGCTTTCGAAAAATATGAAGAATCATCTCCTGCAAGACAGCTAGAGATAATAGAATTCAACAAAGTTTCGGAGCAGGGGAAGCAAATCTCGTCGCAGTTTGAGATACTACGCGGACAAGTAAGTGACAACACACTTAGTAATCTGATTGAAGCTGTGAGAGAAACACAATACGAGGTAGATACTGCAAGGATGCCACTCATAAGGTTCTTCAATAATCCAAGCGGTGCGGATATTAGTAGCCTTGAGTCTGCATTTCGGGAAGATGAGTCACTTCGCAAAAAGGTGTGGAAACAGGTCTTGCAAGTTAATAAACGAATTGAAGAATTGTTAAGTGGAGAACCCTCTGATTAGCTTAAACTAAGGCAAAACTACTATCCCCTAAGATACTCGTTTATGGGGGCTGGGTTAGTTACAGCTTGCCTAGTTCATCCAATAACTTGATTACCCTTAGCGACTCACCAACCCCGGTTGTGCCACTCATAACCACTTCTACTGATATGGTTTCCAAAAGTTCATCTTTCGTAGCGCCAGCATTTAACGCGTGCCTGGTTTGAGCCAGAATACAGTTAGTGCATCCCGCACGGAGGGCTATTGCCAGGGCTA
>DAOUFA010000019.1:0-10440 GCA_034430355.1 Dehalococcoidales bacterium | reverse complement strand
CAACTTTAGGCTTAGGCACACGCGCCTTCTCGGCAAGTTCGCCCACCATCCGGTGTAGCTCCGGCTCATCTTTCTCCGAAACCCACTTTACCCTCATTGTCCGGCTGACAATAAAAGGGCTGACTAGATACTGGATACCAAGGAAGCCGAAGGCTATAATGATATAGAACATCGCACTCCCGTATCCTGTCCAAATACCTATGCCAGTGAAAACGCCATAGAGAATGCCAAAGAGGAGTGCGATTAACAAGAACATCCGGGCGTTAAGCCCCATAAATCCTCTCCCTCAGACAGAATGGTGGGCGATAGTGGACTTGAACCACTGACCTCTGCGATGTCAACGCAGTGCTCTAACCAACTGAGCTAACCGCCCGCCAATAAAACAATTCTACTTGATGCTTCCCCAGCCGTCAAGCTGGTAAGGCAGCCCAGAAGGCAGAGCCGGGAAACTTATCTCGGGGGATGAAAAGTCAAATATTTAAGGGATACGCCAACTCGCCCACTTACCTTTGTCCACCTCCCCGTTGTAGGCTCGCTTAGGAGTTATTCCCCTGGCTAGGGCAGCCGCCATTACTGCCTTGGTTATATCACCAGGGATAAAGGGGATAGCTCCCATACTGAGGAGGGTGGTAAAGGTAACAGACCCTCCCCCTACTGACTTAAGCCATAGCCCGAGGAGAAGGAGCCCGGGAACATAAATTAGGACAAAGTTGGCAAAGAGCATCAGGGCTAGCATGCTCAGGAAGCTTCTTGACCTGACATAGGTATCGGTAAAATGACCCAAGAAAAGGGCAGCCAAAATAAAACCGATTATGTATCCCCCGGTTGGTCCGGCAAGGTAACCCACGCCGCCAGACCAGCCTGAAAACCAGGGAAGCCCGGCAGCCCCAAGACCGGCATAGATAGCCAGACTTATGCCTCCCCACCACCTACCCAGGAGAATAGCGGCGAGGAGAACGGCAAAGGTTTGCCCGGTCACTGGTACCGGACTCCATGGCAGCGGGATTCTAGCCTGAGCCAGAAGTCCAGTAAGCCCAGCAATGCCTATAGCTAGGGCTAACTTCCTCGGTAGGCTGAGCTCATATCTCCAACGGAAGACTTCATATCTAGTTCGGTCAATTGTAGCTGCTATTTGCATATTTATCCTCCATTACTAATTAGCGGCAACGCTGGGCTTAAACGGCTTGGGCCTAAATCCTGAATTCTTAAGAGTACCGGGCGTTATTTCTTCGGCTTGCTACTACCTATGATGGCAATCTCTATATTGCTACCACAATGAGGGCAGGTTATATTCAGGGTGATAGGCTGGCTCATTACTCGTTCAGCCACGGCGGTAACCATTGAATCAATATTATCCAGACGCTGGTCTAACATATCCAGGCGCCGTTTAAGATTTTTGATATCGAGCCCTTGCTCCTGAGTCACCGGGCTAGGGTTATCTTCCTCCGCCAATATAACGTATCCTCCGGGTAATCATAAATTAGACTAATTATAGGCGACAGGTGGTGCTATGTCAAAGATTAAATATTGAGATTGCTTATCAACCTCACCCCCTTTAGGTTTTTATATAGTTTTCTGAAGGGGCTAACGCCCCTTCAGGCTTTCCCTTTTAATAGGAGAGGGGGTCAGGGGGATAGGTTGCTAAACGACCTCTAAATATTGATTTACCCAAACTAGTTGGCGTATACTAATCTAAAGTAATCAAATAACCTATCTCATATTAAACATAAAGGAGGAATCCCGATGCCTGAGGTAGTAATCGGAAATGTGACCGACTTCTTCGCCAGACCCACTGTCGCCGGAATTGAGATAACGGCAACCGTGAAAGTGGGCGACAAAATCCATATCAAGGGACATACCACTGATATGGAACTTACTGTTGACTCAATGCAAATTAATAATGTGGATGTTCAGCAGGCTAAAGCTGGCGACTCGATTGGGATTAAAGTCAGCGAGCGGGTAAGAAGAGGTGATATGGTCTATAAGGTTACCGACTGAGGTAAACCTTAGGTTCGGCTAAATTTACGAGCCGCAATAAGGATAGTCAAGGCTTGATTGGTCTCAGCTGAGATACTTACCAGTATAGTTAGCCTATACTCTTAAGCAAGTTAGCCATTTCAATGGCATTCTCGGCGGCTTCAAAGCCTTTGTTCCCCATCTTAGTTCCTGCGCGCTCAATAGCTTGCTCCAGGGTATCAGCAATGATTACGCCATAAGCAACCGGCAGCCCGGTCTCCAGGCTTACTCTAGCAATGCCCTTACTTACTTCAGCGGCAATATACTCAAAGTGAGGTGTCCCGCCACGAACCACAGCACCAAGGCAGATAACGGCATTATACTTCTTGGATTGGGCTAGTTTCCTGGCTATCAGCGGGATTTCAAATGAGCCCGGTACCCAGGCAACCTCTATATCCGCCTCGCTAACACCATGGCGAAGCAGAGCATCCTGCGCTCCTTCAAGTAGTTTCTTAGTAATAAACTCGTTAAAACGAGACACAACCAGCCCAAACCTCAGCCCCTTCCCCAGTAACAGACCTTCAAAATGCTTGTTCATTAACCTCTCCTTTTGTGAAGTTTTTCACTGGTCTTTAGCGGTAGCCTTCGGTGTGGCTAAGCGATGACCTAATTTTTTCCGTTTTGTCTCCAGGTAATGACGGTTATAGGGGTTGGGGGGAGTGACAATGGGGACCGTTTCCACTACCTTCAGCCCGTAAGCTTCTAAACCTATTACCTTCTTGGGATTGTTGGTCAGCAATCGTATCTGGTGTAAACCCAGCTCAGCCAAAATTTGGGCACCTATGCCGTAGTCCCGCAGGTCGGGAGCAAATCCCAGTGATAAATTAGCCTCTACAGTGTCTAGGCCTTTATCTTGAAGGGCATAAGCCCGAATCTTATTATGGAAACCAATGCCTCGCCCCTCCTGCCTCATATACAGGAAAACACCCCGGCCCTCATCAGCAATGGACTGCATGGCTAAAGCAATCTGCTCGCCACAATCACAGCGAAAGCTACTAAATACATCGCCGGTAACACATTCACTATGAACTCGGACTAACACTGGCTCTTCAGTAGCTATATCACCCATCACCAAAGCCAGGTGTTCATCGGGGTCGATATCACTTTTATAGGCAATAGCTATAAACTCGCCATATTTGGTCGGTAACTTAGCCTCAGCTACCCGGTGGACCAATCTTTCGTGACGATGGCGATAGGTAATAAGGTCAGCCACAGTTATAATCTTAACCCCATACTGCTCTGACATTACCTCAAGTTGAGATAGCCGTGCCATAGAGCCATCTTCATTCAGAATCTCACAAATAACCCCGGCGGGATAAAGGCCAGCTAGTCGGGCGAGGTCAACTATAGCCTCAGTATGTCCTGCCCGGACCAGGACGCCACCCTCTCTAGCCCGCAAGGGAAACATATGCCCCGGTCGGGCTAAGTCATCAGCCTTGGTGGCTGGGGCAATTACTGCCTTTATTGTCTCAGCTCTATCGGCGGCGGAAATACCGGTGCTCACCCTATGTTTAGCCTCAACGGATACAGTAAAGGCGGTGGAAAATTTTGAGGTATTGTCGCCCACCATCAAGGGAATCTTTAGTTCATCCAATCGCTTACCGATAATAGGCAGGCAAATCAGTCCCCGGGCATTCCGGGCCATAAAGTTAATAGCCTCGGGAGTAACCTTCTCCGCAGCTAGGGTGAGGTCGCCCTCATTCTCCCTATCCTTATCATCAACGATGATGATAAACTTGCCTGCCTTTATATCCTCAATAGCCTCAGGAATACTTGATATACCCATTTTACTCCCGTTAAAGCTAGATTAGCCTACCAAAAAACCGTGCTCCTGTAAGAAATCAATGGTTATACCCGGGCGGTGAGCCTGGCTAAGTCGTTCTACATATTTGGCAATAATATCTACCTCTAGATTAACCAGGTCACCTACCTGCTTACTACCCAGGGTAGTGTGTTTCCGGGTGTATTCAACAATAGACACCAGAAATGAGCCGGCATCACAATCAACAATAGTTAAACTAACCCCGTCAACAGCGATAAAACCTTGGTTCACTATATAGCGCATGGCTTCAGCCGGGGCTTCAATTCTAATGAGCATTGCCTCGCCATCCCACGTAACTGAGGTTACCCTCCCCGTCTCATCAATATGCCCCTGGACAAAGTGCCCGCCTAACTGCTTTTCTGGAGTTAGCGGTTGTTCCAGGTTAACTTCATCCCCGGCACCAAGTAGCCCAAGGTTAGTCCGCCTCAGTGTCTCCGGCATTATGTCAACAGAGAACGACTTACCATTAAAATCGGTTACTGTCAAGCATACCCCATTAACGGCAATACTGCCGCCCAGTTCCAGTCCCGGGAGGACCTGGCTAGCGGTGATAACCAGATTTCCGGGTTGAGTTGAGGTAACCCTACCTATCTCTTCTACAATTCCGGTAAACACCTATTACTCCTGCTGTTGAGGTTTTGCCGAGGCATAGCCGCAGACCATCAAATCTTCGCCAAGTTTCTCAACACTAACCCGCTCTAATTTAAGTGAGTCTACCACTTTATCCACCCCTTTACCACTAGCCGCCGTCTTTGCCTCCTTACCACCAATAATAATTGGGGCAATAAAAGCGATAACCTTATCTACCAGCCCACCGTCAAACAGAGAACCGAGTAGAATCCCACCCCCCTCAACTAAAACACTGGTAATTTCCTGTTGCCCTAATACCTCTAGTAACTTCTCCAGGTCGACCCGTCCTTCGGCTGAGGGCAATTCCAATAACTCAGCACCAGCCTGAGCAAAAGCTATTTTCTCTTCTGGTTTGACGACTCTGCCCAGTGCCAATAGCGTCTTACCTGGTTGACTAAATACCCGGGCAGTTAACGGCGTACGCCCTTTACTATCCACGATTACACGAAGCGGTTGCGCCCTGGCCGTTCCCCCCCTGCCACCACAACTCCTGGCGGTAAGGTGAGGGTCATCAACCAGAACAGTATTTACCCCGGCCATGATACAATCAGTGGTATGACGCAGATTATGGACCTGCTTCCTGGCTGCCTCGCCGCTAATCCACTTAGAATCGCCACTCTTAGTGGCAATCTTCCCATCCATGCTTATAGCAAATTTTACGGTAACGAAGGGCATACCAGTAGTAATGAATTTAGTATAAGCCTCATTAATCTGTTTAGCCTCTGCCTCATGCTCACCTACGTGTGTCCTGATGCCTTCTCCCTCCAGCTCCTCCTGGCCTCGCCCCGAAACTAGAGGGTTAGGGTCGAGCATAGCCAAATGAACCTCAGTGATGCCAGCAGTAATGATTGCCTGGGTACACGGCGGCGTCCGACCACGATGGCAGCACGGTTCCAGGGTAACATACATCACCCCGCCTCGGGCTCGCTCACCGGCCTGGTTCAGGGCTACTATCTCGGCATGAGGGTAACCCGGTGGTTGGGTATAGCCCTGCCCCACCACCTCGTCATTGTTAACTATTACTGCCCCGACCGCCGGGTTAGGACTGACCTGCCCCAAAGCTAATCTAGCCAGAGACAGTGCCTGCTCCATATAGTCCATACGCTCTCATTCTAGCACCTCCTTCAAAAAAAGTGCAACATTGGTCAGCACATGGTCTAGTTCAGATAGTTGAAATAGAGGTGACTATGCTGTTATACTTCAGCCAAGGGCAGAGGTGAGCGCCGAGAGTGGAGACAAAGGAAGGAGGTTTCAATGATGAGAAAGCTGATAAGAGTTGTAGCAATACTTCTAGTGGTGGGAATTCTGGTTTCAGTGGGAACAGGTTGTGCCCCGAAAGCACCTACTGCTCCTCCGCCACAGGAACCGGCTGGGGAAGAAGGACCTGGGGAAGAGATTATTCCTCCGGAAACTCCGGGGGAACAAGCTCCAGGAGAAGAAGCTCCATCCCTATCCGGGGTCTTAGATAAGGCAAAAGGAATATCCTCCTACAGCTACGAGATAGAAGTAACTATACCGCAAGAAGAGACCATTACTGCCAAAACCTGGTGGAAGGGAGACAAGACAAGGTGGGAAGGAAGTTTTGAAGGCCAAGACGTGGTCTTTCTGCTGGACCTGGCAGCACATGAGGCTATTGTGTATATGCCAGCCGAAAATATAGCGTTTAGGATGGACTATAGTAGCGCCGAGGAAGCAGTAGGAGAACCTCCGCAAGGGCAAATTGAAGAGATGATGGAATACCAGCCCGAGATTCTAGGTACCGAGGTCATAGATGGTAAGGAATGCCTGGTGGCAAGCTATAGTAAAGCCAGAGAACAGATAAAAATATGGGTTTGGCTCGAGCACGGACTTCCCATCAGAACGGAAATCACCACCGCCGAGGGGACTGCTGTAATGAAGCTCACCAACATCCAAATTGGAGGGGTTCCCGACAGTACGTTTGAACTGCCAGCCGGCGTCGAGATTATGGAGATGCCAGGGATGTAAATGTAAATAAGTTATAGGACGCCTTCTAAGAGGTGCGTCCGTATCTACCGAGGCAGCTCCCCTTTGGCCTAGGAGGAAATACCCAATAAATGAGAGCCTTTCTCCGTGAAGTTTTGATTGTTATCATAGTGGCTATATCAGTCTTCATCGTCTCACGAACTGCAATCCAGAGCTTTGTTGTCGTCGGCTCCAGTATGGAGCCCAGTTTTGAGGAAGGGCAACGACTATTAATTAACAAAGCCGTTTATCATTTCCGTGAGCCGGCACGGGGTGATATAATTGTGTTTCACCCGCCTAATAACCAGCGAACTGACTACATCAAGCGCATCATTGCTCTACCCGGCGACACCGTCGAGATAAAGGGGGAAGCAGTATACGTTAATGGTTCAAAACTATATGAACCATATATTGAAGACCCCCCCAGCTATACCCTACCTCAGACAAAAATCCCGGACAATAATTACTTTGTGCTTGGGGATAACCGCAATAATAGCAACGATTCTCACAACAACTGGACAGCGAAACGTAAGGATATAATCGGCAAGACTTGGTTATCAATCTGGCCACCAAGTGAGTGGGGGCTTGCCCCTAACTACCCGTTGCAAGAACAATTAGCTTCGGCCAAACTCCTTCCTCAGTTGCCCTAAGCTGAGATGAATCATGGTCGGTCTACCATGGGGGCAGGTGTGAGGAATAGCTATTTGCTCCAGTTGCCGCACCAGTTCACGCATTTCGTCATCGGTTAATACCTGCCCCGCTTTTACCGCACTGTGGCAAGCCATGGATATAGCTATCTTTTCCCGCCAATCACCTTTATCCCCTCCCGAATCTAGTAATTCCCGTACCATTCCTGCCCAGTCCTTACCCGACAGCAAAGCTGGCACCGCCCGGACGAGAAATGTTCTTTCCCCAAAAGGCTCAATAGAGAAACCAAATTCGGCCAGGTTGTCACACTGAGATTTGAGGACTGCCTCCTGTTGGGGACTAACCTCAAATGTTACCGGTTCAAGTAGCCCCTGAACCTCCACTGCTTGCCGTAACCTCTGGTCTTTAATCTTTTCAAAAAGGATACGCTCGTGGGCAGCATGCTGGTCGATAAGGTACAACCCATCAGGTCCCTCGGCGATAATATAGCTACTGGCAAGCTGACCTAATATCCGTAGCGCCGGTAGAGTTACCGCCGGGGTCGGGGCAGCTACTGGCGCCGAAGGGATAAGGCGGCTATCAGTTTCGGCTGATACCGGTAATCCCTGTCCTGGCACTGAAGGCGCCCCATAGGCAGTAGCTACCTCCTCAATTTTAGGCACCGGCATTAGTTTGATTAAAGCCTGCCGGACCGCCTTCTGGACAGCACTGAAAACGGCGTGTTCATGGTGAAATTTCACTTCGGTTTTAGTCGGGTGGATATTAACATCCACCTCCCCAGGCGACAGCGAAATGTTAATGATAGCCACGGGATGTTTTCCCTGCATCAAAAGCCCGTGGTAAGCCTCCTCCACCGCCCAGGCTAACAAACGGCTGTTGGTCCAGCGGCGATTGACAAAGAGGCTGAGGTAGTCTCGGTTGGAGCGGCCTATTGACGGCGAGCCGACCATACCCGTTACCAGGGGTGATAAGACTGCCCCACGTTCCCATCCCTCACCCTTAATCTCCAGCATATTCTGGGCTACCTCTAACCCATAAATCTCAATGACGCTATCTATTAGCCGACCACTGCCCGGCGTTCTTAGCGTCGCCCGGCCATCAATGAGCAGGGCAAACTTAACCTCGGGGAAGGCAAGAGCGTATCGGCTGACTACATTAGCCATGTGGCTATTTTCGGTAGCCAGCGATTTGAGAAATTTTAATCTTGCCGGCACCTTGCGGAAGAGATTCTTAACTGTAACCGTAGTCCCCTGGGAGCGCCCTTGACTTTCTTGGTTAACAACCGCTCCATCTCTCAAACTGAGGTAGGTACCTGCTGACTCGCCGCCAGCACGGGTAACAATGTCTACTTGAGCTACAGCGGCGATACTGGGCAATGCCTCACCGCGAAAGCCAAGGCTCAAAATAGACTCCAAATCCTCTAGATTGCCTATCTTGCTGGTAGCATACCTATCAAAGGCGAGCTCTACTTCTCCCGATGGGATTCCCGACCCGTTATCCATTACCCTTATCAGGCTCACCCCACCACCCCTAACCTCAATAGAAATCTGACTGGAGCCAGCATCCAGTGAATTCTCTACCAGCTCCTTTACCACCGATGCCGGTCTCTCCACGACCTCACCAGCGGCAATCCGGGCTACTAATTGAGGGTCTAAAACCTTAATTGGCATGTTACCCAATTATACACGGTTTCGTGTAAAATGTCAATGGTTTTGAGGGAATTATTTTACCTTCTCCAGCTTGGCGAAGCTCAGTGAAAGCTTTTTTATCCCGACCTCATCAAAAACAACCACCACCTCACTATCATCCTTTACCGGTTGACAGCTGACCACTATCCCATCACCAAACTGGGCGTGGTGGACATGGTCGCCAGCCTTCAATTCCTGAGTATTCAGGCTGGGAGCTGAAGGCTTATCCCAGGAATAGATAGCGGTAGCCACTTGGCTCTCTTCCCCCTGCCACAGACCACCACTCGTTACCAGATGCGGGGGAATATCTTCTAAGAAGCGCGATGGTTTATTTACCGTGCTTGAGCCCATCAGGCTGCGGCGGAAGGCACGAACCAGATACACCCTCTGCTTGGCCCTGGTTATTCCGACATAACACAGCCGTCGCTCCTCCTCCAGCTGCTCAGGGGCATCCAACGACTTAAAATGGGGCAGGATTCCGTCTTCCATACCAACGATAAACACCACCGGGAACTCCAGACCCTTGGCCTGATGCAGGGTAATCAGGGTTACCGCATCCACCGTCTCATCAAGCCCATCGACATCAGATACCAGGGTTACCCCCTCCAAAAAGGCGGATAAGCCTTCGGGGGGTTTCAAATCGCGATATTGCTGGGCTACGGTGCGAAGCTCTAAGATATTTTCCCAGCGCTCCTTCCCCTCGGGTTGACCTAATATATATTCCTTATAACCAGAGCGCTCGACAACCAAATCAAGTAAATCAACCAAGTTAAGTTCCCGACTACGGGCAATGAATTCCTCCACCAGGTCTATAAAGCTAACCAATGTCCGGGCGATATGAGGCTTAAATGGAGGCTGGTTATCGTCTTTGGGCTCACTTATAGACTGTAGTGCTTCATATTGAGATATACCCATAGACTTTGCCCAGCTAGATAGCTTGGCTAGAGTCTGCTGACCAATACCACGCTGGGGGACACTGATTATTCTCAGCAGGCTAACCGTGTCATAAGGGTTCTGGATAAGCCTGAGATAGGCAATAATATCCTTGATTTCTCGCCTCTCATAGAAGCGGGTGCCAGCCACCAGCTTATAGGGTGTCCCGTAGCGAACAAAAGCTTCCTCAAGGACCCTTGACTGGGCATTAGTCCGATACATCACGGCACAGCCGCCCAGGCCAGCCTCCCCCTGATTTACCAGTCGCTCTATCTCATTAACCACAAATTGGGCTTCCTCTTGCTCGGTATAGGTCTCAACCACCGTAGTTAGTTCACCCGGTTCATTATCCGTCCATAATTCCTTGGGTTTACGCTGCTGATTGGCTGAGATTAGATAGGATGCCGTTTCCAGAATCTTTTTCGTTGAGCGATAATTCTGCTCCAGCAGCACCAATTTGGCGTCGGGGTAATCCTTCTCAAAGCTAAGGATATTGCGCAGGTCGGCAGACCGCCAGGAGTAGATTGACTGGTCGGGGTCACCGACAACACATACGTTGCGATACTTTTCACCCAGTTGCTTTATTAGTTCATACTGAACCAGGTTAGTATCCTGAAACTCATCTACCTGAACATGCTGGTACCTCTTCTGGTATCTGGATAAGATATCAGGGCTGTTTCTAAATAGCTGCACCGCTTTCATCAACAGGTCATCAAAGTC
>DAOUFA010000018.1:0-1655 GCA_034430355.1 Dehalococcoidales bacterium | reverse complement strand
TATGCGATAGACCGTCAACCATAAATATGAAATCGGTCAGTGCCGGGGAATAGACAGAGCCGCCGGTACAGTTGCCTAAGATGGCTGAGATTTGAGGTATTGCCCCCGAGCAGCGAGTGTTAATAGAAAATACTGCCCCGCCATGTTTCTCGTCGCTCACCCGGTACGGGTCGTCGCTCCCTGCCAGCTCGGGTCTTATCACCCTGGCTCCCGGGGAATCATTCAGACCAATGAGCGGAACGCCCATATCCAGAGCCATCTCGTGTATCTTATATAGCTTCCTGCCATGCATATAGCCTTGAGAACCGCCGAACACGGTAACATCATGGGAGAAAACACAGACCCTTCGCCCATCTATAGTTCCATGTCCGATTACAATGCCATCTCCTGGCGCGCCAACCTTGTATTTCACCAGCATATTAAACTCTTTGAAGCTGCTTGGATCGAGAAGCAGGTCTATGCGTTCACGGGCTGTAAGTTTACCCTTCTCATGCTCCTTAGCTATTTTCTGCTCACCACCCCCCAATGCGGCTGTTGCCTTGGTTTCACGAAGCCTTTTAATACGCTCTTCCATCTTCATTCTCCTCCAGATTAGAAATCAAACTCAGCACCATTTTAACAGGATCGTGGCTATTTTCAAGGCATTGCGGCGGAATTCCCGGGACACCATACCAATTAGGCCTACTACAAATGAGGTATCATGTCCCCAGAATAATCGGACCCACGCCTTTTCAGCACATGATCCTAAGTCATGCTCGTTTGCCAGTTCCGACACTTCCCCGATAGGAAACCACCTAATACAATAACATTTTGCGGGACTTGCCTCAAACCATCACCCTCCCAACTGGATTCCAGGGAAGCCATACCAATTAGGCCTACTACGAATTAGGTATTATGTCCCCAGTATATATGCCCGGATCGTCATTGGCTTGGTGGCTATAATGACTGCGGTGTTTGTCGCCGTTCACCTAATAAGGCGCAGGTTCAAATGGAGTTAACATAGTGACGAAATGTTGACCAAGGGATAGCTTACGGGAGAAGTTATTCAGGTGCCGGGTTGGTGGGGCTCAGTGGACGGAACAAAGAACATTTAGTCTAGCTTTCAGCCTAATCTCGTAATAGAGTAACAAACTCATCTCTAGTCAGCCCAGCGTCTCTAATTAAAGCTCTCAATAATCCTCGGCCTAATTCTTTGTGTCTTGGCACTGAGAGTCTGCCTTTTGATGGGTGTAGCAAAATCATGTGGCTGCCTTCAGTATGATCCCAAACATATCCAATCTTGCGCATTGCTTTAACGAAATCATCCCCTGATATTACCGGGAGGCGGGCCACTTAGACCGCTACCTCCACCTCTTTCACCTCTGTGATAGAAGGAATCGGCTCCCCATGTTTCCGCATGCTGGCTATGTATCCCTGTATAGCCTCCCTGATATTAGTAATAGCCTCTTCTTTGGTTCTTCCCTGTGAGTGGCATCCAGGTAAAGCTGGACAACTCACTACGATATATCCGTCCTCATCGTGCTCAAAAGTAATCGCAAACTTCATAATAATATCTCCTCCTCACAAGTTTAACAGCTTTTCAAAACTCCAATTAGATTATAGCAAAAGTTGATCGAACACGCCTCAGTGTGCGATTTTGCTCTCTTGTGTGGTGG
>DAOUFA010000017.1:0-7843 GCA_034430355.1 Dehalococcoidales bacterium | reverse complement strand
GGCGATAACAATAAGTAGCTCCACCAGAGTGAACCCCTTTTTGCCCCGATGAATCCTTTTCATAAACCGTTTCACAGTTTCACCTCCTTTATTTCTTAGATTTAGATTTACCATTTAAATCGACCTCCTTTTCTTATTTATTTGCCCCGTGGCATCAGCCATAAGTTGATACCGCGGGTTAGGGCTAGCCACCCGACCCAAAGAAAAAAGGGGCTAGCCCAAACTTCTCAGGTCAGGTTGCTAGCCCCTTTTTTCTTTAAGACCTATTAAGATTTATTATTGCCAGATAGCCACATTTTGTCCACAAAAGTGCCTATTGTCAGTTTACCACTAGAAGCCATTTTTGTCAATACCCTAGCCCCAAAAAGTCACTAAAAGTGGCCAAAAGGGGCACCAGCCTTCCCATCAGAGGTTATGGTATTCATGCCTCCGCCGTGTGCCTGAGGTTGGTGAAAGGTAGCTGCCGGTCTGAAGACCGAAGGTATCAATTAGACAGTGAAGCTAATGATTCAATGGGGAACGCATGAGGCTGGGTATCTAAGGTATCGGTTATATCGCGAACTACTTCCTATTTCCAGGGTAACAATCCGCTAAAATGTGCAGTTAGGGCAACAATCCAAGCTTTTGTTGCGCTGCACACCAGGTATTGAAATATCCTAGTCGTCCGATGGGTGATTACGAGTCGCAAAAGGCAGTGGATTCATTCCACGAAATAACATACATATTTAACGTAACCTTCCTCGACCAGTTTTTCCTCGGGAATGAATCGGAGAGCAGCAGAATTTATACAATAGCGTTTGCCTGTCGGTTCCGGACCATCGTCAAAGACGTGACCAAGGTGTGAATCGCCATGCTTACTCCTAACTTCGGTCCGAGTCAGGCCGTAGCTACTATCTTCTTTTTCTATGATATTATCCGGCTCGAGAGGCCTGGTGAAGCTAGGCCAACCTGTGCCCGAATCGAACTTATCTCTAGAACTGAAAAGGGGCTCACCGGAAACGATGTCAACATATATACCATCTTCCTTGTTGTTCCAGTATTCGTTACTGAAAGACGGCTCAGTCCCATTTTCCTGTGTCACTTGATACTGTAGCGGAGTCAGAATTACCCGCAAATCTTCATCGGCAGGCTTTTGGTAGTCCTGATAGCTGATTGCTGCCGAGCCCCACTTCTCCTGTAGATAGGTGGCTCTGCCCGAATTACGTTTATAGAGGTCATAACTTAGAGGATTCTTCCTGTAGTAGTCCTGGTGGTATTCCTCAGCCCGATAAAACTCTGTGTAGGGTAAAATCTGAGTAACGACGGGCCTATCATACATTCCTGACTTCTCGAGCTCAAGCTTACATTCTTCTGCCATTCGCTTTTGCCCCTCATCGTGATAGAATACCGCAGTTCTATACTGCGATCCACGGTCTAAGAATTGGCCACCATCATCAGTAGGGTCAATATGTTGCCAGAAAACGGCCAGCAACTTTCCGTAGGAAATTATATTTGGGTCGTATGTAATCTGGACAGCTTCGTAATGACCAGTTTCTCCCGACGAAACCTCTTCATAGGTTGGGTCTTTTGTATCTCCACCTGTGTAACCTGTTATCACTTCCTTGACCCCGTCCAGGGCCTCAAAAGGTGGCTCCATACACCAGAAGCACCCGCCAGCGAAAGTCGCTTTCTCTAGTTCTCTGTGTCCATTATCCTCCATCGTCGGACCCTCCGCTGAATTGATACAGGACGAGTTGGCGGTCATCAAGCTCGCAATTAAAGCTAACGTAATAAGGAACTGTATTTTCACGGCTTGAGAGCACCTCACCATTGCCCGAGAGGGGCGACGGTAATTAGGACGTATAATGATTAAAGGATTATATATCTAATAAGCTCGTCAATGTCAAGCTCCGAAATTCAGAGTAGTCAGCTGGGCAAACGTCTTACCGTAAATCGTCAGCGTGAATGGGACACTTTGAGACTTGCTCCTGCTTCCTGGAAGAAATAGAATATCGTCAGAAAGGAGTGGGCCGTGAATCAAGGAATATCGGCCAGGCTCTGGCATACAGTTCTACGTTTTAAACTGCACTGCTTTGTGCTCGATTATACAATACGCCCATTTGTTCAACTAGGCAGCAAAAGGAGCAAATGTTACCCCATAACTGTCGGGAGTGCCTAATCAGGCTTGCCTCTCACCTTCCTCATTATTTAAGACGAATGTGGTAGTCACCGATTCCCCTCCCCACATCTTAATAAGATTTTAACATTCGGATGTTACTATTGGAGTATCATTAACCGACAGGAGGTAAACAGTAATGTGGCGAAGCAAGAAGTTTATCGTTATCACGGTGACGGTGGCGGCGGTGGTGGCTGGTTGCCTGGTGGGGGTAGTCTTTGCCAACCCGGAAAACGGGGATGCCAGCCAGCCTGAGGCTAAGTATGGGGCACTGCTAGACAGAGCCTGTGAAATATACGAGGAGAACACAGGCGTAGCCATTGACCCGCAGCAACTAAAAGACGCCTTT
Organism: Dehalococcoidales bacterium; assembly: GCA_034430355.1. Taxonomy (GTDB): domain Bacteria; phylum Chloroflexota; class Dehalococcoidia; order Dehalococcoidales; family E44-bin46; genus E44-bin46. The sequence continues at coordinate 5,339 of DAOUFA010000017.1, read as the reverse complement.
GTCCAAGCCCAAAGCGAGATGCGAGATGAAGCTCTGGGCAGCCATCTTCAAAAGCTAGTAAACGACGGCAAGATAACTCAGGAAGAAGCTGACCAGTACCAGGAGTGGTGGGAGTCAAAGCCCGACGCCCCGTTTAACTTCGGCTTCCGGGGTTTTCGCAGTGGACCTCGACTCCGCGGCTGGGGTGGACCGATGCCTCAGTGGGAGCCACCAATGCCTCCCGCAGAATAACTAACCAAGCTTCCGTACAGATACTTAGCTGACTATAAGCAGGAGAGGGGGAAAACATCCCCCCTCTCTTTTTTAAGAAAGAGAAGCCCTTCATGTTAACATTTCCTTAACATTTACGTTATAGTATTATAGAAATATAGAAAATGGTTGAGGGATTGAGAGATGGCGGGTAAGAGGGTACTGGTAGTTGATGATGATGTAAAAACGGTAGAACTGGTCAAGCTTTACCTGAACCGAGATGGCTACCGAGTCCTTACTGCTTATGATGGTGTTGAAGCCCTGCGCCTGGCTCGGGAGGGCCACCCTGACCTCATTGTTCTCGACCTGATGCTGCCTGGCATCGATGGCCTTGAGGTCTGCCATATCCTCAGGGGTGAATCCGATGTGCCGATTATCATGCTTACCGCCAAGACTACTGACCAGGACAAGCTGGCTGGTTTGAATCTGGGAGCAGATGACTATGTGACCAAGCCTTTCAGTCCCAGGGAACTGGCAGCCAGGGTGCGAGCCGTACTCCGGCGCCTGCCTGGAGAGCGCGGTCCAGCCGAGATTAAGCATGGTGAGCTTACTGTGAACTTTGGCAAATATGAGGCGTCTCTGGCCGGTAGGCCTCTCAATCTCACCCCGGCTGAATTCAAGCTGCTGGGGGTTCTGGTCAAGGAACCGGGCAGGGTCTTCAGCCGGGGGCAGCTTATTGAAAAAGCTTTTGGCTATGATTTTGAGGGTTTTGACCGCACCATTGATGTTCATATCCTCAATCTTCGCCGAAAGCTTAAATCAGGAATTAAGCATTCTATAAATATAAAGACAGTATACGGAGCCGGCTACAAGCTGGTTACAGGTGGGAAATGATACATAGTCTCAGGTTTCGTCTCATAATCGCTTTCATCGCGGTGATACTGGTTACCATCGGTGCCATATCCATCTTTGTCGGCCAAAGCACTCTGGCTGAAATCCGGCGGTTTGAGGAATACAGGGAACAGATACTTGCCACCAGACTGGAATTTGAGCTGACTCGTTATTACTATCGAGTAGGCAGCTGGGAGGGCATTCAGCCCTTTATGAGCCACATTGGGAACCTCTACGGTCAGCATATCATAATGACTGATGCTGCCGGGACCGTAGTCGCTGATTCTGAGGGAGACCTTTTAGGGCAGCAGCACCATCCCGACTTACCGGGTAGAACTATATCGTCACCGTGGGCAGAGGACACCGCGGGCACATTATACGTTAGCACACTACCATCAACGGACCCCATTTCATTGAGGCGTCTCTTCGGGCCGATAAAGCAATACGTCCTCTGGGGATGCTTGATTGCCGGTGGCATTGCTCTGGCAATCACCTTTGCTTTGTCGCGCCGAATTCTGTCTCCTATAAAAGCCCTTACCGGGGCAGCCAGGGGATTGGGTAAGGGTGACCTTTCTCAGAGGGTTCAGGTTAAAGACAAGGGTGAGGTGGGAGAACTAGCCCAAGCCTTTAACTCCATGGCTAGTAACCTGGAGCGGGCGGAACAATTACAACGGAACATGGTGGCTGATGTTGCTCACGAGCTAAGAACGCCCCTTTCCAATCTCCGTGGTTACCTGGAGGCAGTTGGTGACGGGGTGATAAAGCCAGATGCCGACACTATTCGCTCCCTTAATGAAGAGGCAACCCTGCTGTCTCGGCTAGTTGATGACCTTCAGGAGCTAAGCCTCACTGAGGCGGGCGAGCTAAATCTGGTCTGCCAGGCAGAGGACATCTCCGAGTTAATTAACCAGGCAGTGGCGGCAGTCCGAGCCCAGGCAGAGGCAAAAGGAGTATCGGTAACTATTGACCTGCCCGATGAGCTCCCATCGGTGAGCATTGACTCTCATCGGATTAACCAGGTGTTGCGTAACCTTCTGGAGAATGCGGTGGCTCATACTGCTCAGGGAGACAGCATCACGGTGAGTGCCAGACCGCAGGATGGCTGGCTAGAGGTTGCTGTTACTGATACCGGTGGAGGTATTCCGGCTGAGGACCTGCCCAACATCTTTGAGCGCTTGTACCGGGTGGATAAGTCGCGCGCCAGAGCTACCGGCGGTAGCGGTCTGGGGCTTACCATAGCCAAACGTTTGGTTGAAGCTCACGGTGGCAGGATTGAAGTCCAGAGTGAACTGGGAAAGGGCAGTCGCTTTACCTTTACCATTCCCATAACAGAGTAACCTGCTTCTCTTCCGGGGCACCACCAAACTTAATAACTTCTTAACAATTTCTTGCTAGGCTACTGTTAAAAAGTAGTTTTGTCTCAATAAAACTCAAAGCATAAGGAAGGGTGCTGATGAAAAAGATAGCTATCATTACTATTAGCCTGACCTTAGCTTCGATAATTGCTTATGAAAATATATGGGATTAAAAAGAAAAGGGGGATACAATAGAAAAAGTTCTTAGAGACCGCCTACTAAAATTCGAGGACGGGATGAACCGGAGTGGTGACATCAGCCCTGAGGATTTAAAAAAAGCCACTCTTTTCACACTCAAAGCCCTTAGAGCTCACCTACAAGAAACTCAGCCCTCTCTCGACGCCGACATTGACGCCGTCACCCGTGTCATACCCGTAGTTAAAGTGCACCTTGAATAAAGCATGCTGGAGGGCACCCGGGAACCAAGGCCAGGAAGTCGTTATACAATATGAGTAAAAAGCGGGAAACGGTAAAAGGCTAATATGATATGAATACTCAAAGGCGCCGCATTCTATATATCCTGCTAGGGATTGGTATTGCGGCACTTGCTGTTGGTCTTGCCTTTCTACTTACGCATTCGGGCTAAAGTTAGTCTGGAGGAGGTACAGAATAAGGGAAATGGAAAGTATTAGACTAGTCTTAATTAAGGAGGAGATAAATCCTTCGGGGAGAGGGTGCTGATGAATAAGGTAAAGTTACTTAGAGTAATGCTGACTGCTGTTATTACTGCCGGGCTTGTCGTTCTTTTGTCAGGTTGTACTTCTAAATCGGAGACGGCATCTGAGTTAGAGAGCCAGGTAGTAACCGTGCAGCGTGGGGATATCACCATTGATATAGCTGCTGCTGGCAACCTATCGTTATCCCTCATGGATGACCTCGCTTTTGAAATGCCAGGGACAGTAGAGGAGGTTCTGGTGGAGGTGGGTGATTCCGTGGAAGAGGGTCAGGTGCTGGCGAAACTGGATACCTCGGAATGGGAGGAGCAACTGACAGTGAAGGAGTGCGACCTGCTTCAGGCAGAGGTTAATCTTAAGAATGCCCAAATCGCCCTGGATGAAGCTGAAAACCCATATGATGAGGAGGACATCGAAGAAGCCGAGGAGGCTGTAGAGGATGCCGAGGACCAGGTGGATAAGATTGAAGACTGGCTAGCCGATGCTTTCAAACATGGTAATAGCGGGGAAGTTCGTGAACTGCAGATGCAACTAGATGCTGCCGAGACGAATCTGGAGGATGCTGAGGATAGGCTATATGAGATGCTTTATGAGCGTGACGAGGATAATATCGAGATAAAGGGAATACAGGTCAAAATAGCCGAAGGGCGGCTGGAGAATGCCAAGACAGCAGTGGAAGAAGCCCTTGATGCCGGCCCGGAGATTATCGCCCCCTTTGATGGCTTTGTTACCCAGGTTAATGTTTCCGGCGGTGATGAGGTAACAAAAGGCACGGTAGCTATGCAGGTCGCTGACCCCACTAGATTTGAAGCCGGACTGCTGGTCAGTGAGATGGACATATTTGAGGTAGAGCTGGGGGGAGAAGCCACGGTACAGGTGGATGCCATGTCGATGCTTAATCTTCCGGCTGAAGTAACTTATGTTTCGCCGACAGCCACTATCCAGTCAGGAGTCGTGAACTACGAAGTGACAGTCGAACTAGAGTCGCTGGAAACCATCCGTCAGCAGCAGCAAGAGGCGATGCAAGAGCGTCAAGAAGCAATGCCGGAGCTTTCCCCCGGTGAACTTCCCGAGCGACTTAGAGAGGCTGTAGAACAGGGACAGATTACTCAGGAACAGGCTGAAGAAATGGTAAAACAGTGGCAGCAGGGGGAGGGAGCAGCGCTAGAGCCAATGCTGTCGCTGATACCGGAAGACCTTCAGCTCAAGGAGGGTCTAAGTGTCACCGTCAGCATCGTGATTGAAGAGGCAAACGATGTTTTGTTGGTGCCAATTGGAGCGATTACTTACCGGGGGAGAGAAAGCTATGTCCAGGTGGTAACACCGGAGGGCGTCATTGAAGAGCGCTTGATACAGGCTGGCATCAGCGACTGGCAATACACCGAGGTAACTGAGGGTCTCAGTGAGGGTGAGCAGGTGGTTGTTCTACAGGAGACGACAGTAACGACACCACAACAGGGAACGCAAGGACCGCAAGTACATACAGAAGGAATGATGATACCGGGAATGGGGGGGCCACCAAGATGATTCAATTAAATGATATAACCAAGGTCTATCCTATGGGTAAAAGAGAGTTGGTTGTGCTAAGAGGCGTAAACTTGCACATCAAGCAGGGAGAGATGGTGGCGATTATGGGTCCTTCCGGCTCGGGTAAGACAACTATACTCAATCTGATTGGCTGCCTGGATATTCCAAGCTCAGGCAGTTACTACCTGGAGGATAGAGAGGTCAACCGCCTGAGCAGAGGTGAACTGGCACAGGTCAGAGCTCAGAAAATTGGCTTCATCTTCCAAATCTATAACCTACTACCCCAACTTTCAGCGCTGGCTAATGTGGAGCTTGGTATGAGGTATGCCGGTAGTATTGACTCTCGCCGAGCCATGGAGGCACTAGCTTGGGTTGGGCTATCCGACCGGGCTAATCACCGTCCTGCTGAGCTTTCGGGGGGAGAGCAACAGAGGGTTGCCATCGCTCGCGCTCTGGTCAAAAGACCGCCGCTGATACTGGCGGACGAGCCTACCGGTAATCTAGACAGTCATACCAGCGAAGAGATAATCTCCATTCTGACCACCTTGCATAGTGAGCAGAATAATACCCTGGTCATGATTACCCACGAAGCTGATATTGCTCATCATTGCCAGCGTGTCATACATCTCAAGGACGGCCAGATAGTCAGGGAGGAAGAATTATGAAGAGGTTGCTCGAGCCTCTGGCTAACGCCTGGGTAGGG
>DAOUFA010000016.1:0-5625 GCA_034430355.1 Dehalococcoidales bacterium | reverse complement strand
GTCGGGTCAGGCTATCAAAAGGCTGAGTAAGTCGTTATATAGTAAGAGTGGAAATAAACGGAGGAAAGCGAAGGGTAAGAATGGATAAACACCGCCGTACCCTATACGCCTTGCTGGGGATTGGTATTGCTGCACTTTGTGTTGGCTTAGTCTTTTTATTTACTCACTTCGGCTGAAGGTGAGATAAATGGAGGTATCAAATGCCGAAAAAGTTATCATCTAAGCAATCTTTCCTGCTGCTGTATCTATTGACTGGAGCTGGTATTCTCACTCCCTTTTTGCTCATGAACCTTGATGTCCTGGGATTACTATATGGCCTGCCTTTGTTTCTATTGCCCTTCCCTATCATTATTGCTACTTTCTTTGTTATAGTAGCTATACCGAGTGCTCGAATTGCTCTTGCCAGGCTTGAAATACCGGAAAAGTATTCGCCTAAGCATTTCTTGCTACTGTTGTGGCTATCGGCTCAAGCCTTTCTTCTAGGTATCGCATTGCACGCTGCCATTTATGCTCTGTTTATTCTCTGTTTTGGCTGGGGGTTTTGGGGTCAAGGTGATGAACCTGTCTTTTTCATTATCGCTCTCATTGTTGTCCCCGCCGGTGTTGTCGCCGGGGCGTTTGGTGGACTCTGGGATTGGTGTGTTACTCAGCCCATAGAGGAAATGAAAGTCAAGGGCATCCAGCTTCCGACTACCTGGCGCTATTTTGCCCCTTTCGGCAGCTATGGCTGGTTGTGGAAATTCAGCAAGGGCATTGAGGCCATAACCGATAGGAGAATACGGGCGGCCGGGGTTTTCGCTGCCGTCTTTTTCCTGGGCATCATTGGCTTCGTTATTATCCGAGCTATTATCCAGCGCCGATCGGCCAGGGTAGCTGCATAGTGCCCCCCTCTACAGCATTAAGTGACTTTTGCCTAGGCTGAGCCAGACCCTTAACCTTGACGCTCCAGCTTGCCGATGTTACACTTGGATTGTTCTCAGCAGTAACGTTTTCATTGCTATGGAGAGTAGTCTATGAACAGGATTGGTATTCTCTATCACCCGATGATTGAGGCTGCCTCTAGTCTGGCAGAAAAACTGGAGAAGTTTTTAGGCTCAAGGGGTATTTCGGTGTGGCTATGCTCAGCCTGGGAGGGGGAGAAGGCAAAAGCTGAGGTGAATAATACCGATTTAATTCTCAGTGTCGGTGGCGATGGTACAATTCTACGGGCGGCTCAAGCCGTGGTGCCTCGTCCCATCCCTATTACCGGGATAAATCTAGGCAAGCTGGGATTTATGACTGAACTTAGTGCTGACGAGGCGGTGGCTAAGCTGCCTGCCTTACTGGCAGGAGAAGGTTGGATTGATGAGCGGGCGCTACTTGAGGCCGAGCTTTCAGTATCAGGCGAGGAGCCTTCCCCCATATACTATGCCTTGAATGATGTGGTGGTGGCACGGGGAGCAGTGGCTCGGACCGTCCGTATCGAAGCCAGTGTTGATGGTGAGGCGCTGACCACCTATAGGGGTGATGGGGTGATTGTGGCTACAGCCACGGGCAGTACTGGTTATTCGCTGGCCGCCGGGGGTCCTATCCTTCATCCGCAGGCTAAGGAGTTTCTGATGCTACCGATATTACCCCACCTTAGTTCGGCTTATACTCTGGTATTACCATCCACAGTAGTGGTTAGGCTGAACGTTGGCGCGGCTCACCAGGCAGCACTGAGCATTGATGGTCACATAAATCTGCCCCTGTCCAGCGGGGCTGTGGTTACTATAAAGCATAGCTCTAATAAGACTTTATTTTTAAGGATTCATCCCCAGACCTCTTTCTATAGTTCTCTGGAACAAAGGTTGAAAGGAAAGCAATAAGTTGAACACAGTAGAAAAAGCCAGAATAAGTGATGTCACCCAGATGCACGAGTTAATTAACTACTTTGCTGATAAGGATGAGATGCTGCCTCGCTCGCTAAGTGAGATATATGAAAATATCAGGGATTACTTTGTGGTCAGGCAGGGTGAGCGGATAATTGCCTGTGCGGCACTGCATGTTATGTGGTCAGACCTGGCCGAGATAAAGTCAGTGGCAGTAGCTGAGGGAAGTCAGGGACAGGGGCTTGGCGACCAGCTGGTGGAGGCTTGTCTCAAGGAGGCTAAGGAGCTTGGTATGCCTACTGTTTTTTGCCTGACTTATAAGCCAGCCTTTTTCGAGAGGCTCGGCTTTTCTCAGTTAGATAAAATGGAGTTACCACGTAAGGTCTGGGGTGAGTGTTACCGTTGCCCTAAATTTCCCGATTGCGATGAAGTAGCTCTTATCTATCACCTGGAGGCGAGGGCTTAACTTGGTGGAAGAGACGCTATCTAGCCAGTTAATCTATGACGGGCGAGCGGTAAAGCTGCGGGTTGATACGGTGCGGATGGCTGATGGCAGGGAAACCAGCCGGGAGATTGTGGAGCATAGTGATTGTGTAGCCATCGTCGCTATTGATGGTAATAACAATGTCTTACTGGTTAATCAATTTCGTAAGCCGGTGGAGAGGGAGCTATTAGAGATACCGGCTGGTGGTATTGAGCCTGGTGAAGACCCGGTGGCTACCGTTCGCCGTGAACTGCAGGAGGAGACTGGCTACCTACCCCGAAAAGTGGAGAGGTTAGGCGGCTTTTACTCTACGCCTGGCTACTGCACGGAATACCTTTACCTTTATCTGGCTACTGACCTGATTCCCAGCCAACTTCGGGCTGAGGATACTGAGAATATCAGGTTAGTCCGGGTGCCGGTCAGTCAGATTTCCAGTCTTATAGCCTCAGGTAGCATTTGTGATGCCAAGAGCATTGCTGGCTTGTTTACCTTCCTGGAGTATCAGAAAAGAGCACTGAAGTAGAAAATATTACCCTATCTTGAATCATTATTTATTTTATTTTCTACTAGTGCTCATATAGTGACCTTAATGAACTTTCAATATCAGAGTTGACATCATTAAGGTCTTTCACCAAGTCATTTCTTCTCGCAATCCTATCCATAATATCTTCCATAAAGGAATCGATTGAAGAAAGGTCTTCTTTATTTGGAACAGGGATCATAATTTCAGCTAACTTATTTTCTCTTAAATCTGGGGAACCTGCTCCCCTGCAAGCCTCAATAAGTTGATTCCTGACAAATTCTGTATTCAACATCATAACTAAATATTCGGGGTTGACTTTAGGCCTCAGCGGTAAAAATCTGTTTGTTAGCGTAAACCCTCTAAGTTCATCTCCAGTCTTAATTATTTCCCTTCTTGACTCGAGAGAATTACGTGCGTTAGGCAAGAGAATTAACTCCTCCCCGTTCATTTCATAGGTTGCCCTACTCGGAAGCGTTTTTATTGTGTGCTCTGTAAAGCTAAATTTGCCCGTTTCTAAATCAAAATCTCTCACTTCAATATATCGGACCTTCTGATAGGGGGTTTGTCGTAAAGCACTCCTTGAAATTCTATTGTTATAAACTGATACCAACGTAGGAAGGAGGGGTACTAAGTCAGATTGTTTTGCGATTCGCGTTCTTAGTTGCCGTGCTCTGGGATGGTAATACCAAGGGTTTATGTTATCTTCGCTTCTCAATTTTTCAATTGGTATTAAGTTCTGTTGGCTTCTCTGTTGGTACAGATCTATGATTTTAGGAAGGTCATTTTCCTCGATATTATGTCCCAGCGTATTGTAGCCAACTTCATCTGCCCAAGCCATAAAAACTTCATAATCATCACGCGGGTTTGACTTTTTTTCTATAAACAGTAGATCTCCAAGAATACCATAATCTGTATGATGGAAAGCCGTCCTAGGTAAACCTATAACTCCGAGTATTTCACAATGGTCATATATTAATTGTCTCAACTTTTTAAAAGAGTACGATTCGTTCTCGAATATACTGCGTGGCAAAACAAGACCTGCACGTCCACCCTCTCTCATAACTTTTATAATTTGTTCTACAAAGACAATGGCTCTATTTACCCCTCTCACACGACCTGCTTCGTTTTTCCCTGTCTCAAACTTCTGCAGAATAGAATTATCAGTTTCAAAACCTGCAAACGGAGGATTAGAAAGCACAAGACTAAAGTGGCCTACTTTGTTTTCGAAAAAGGGATGTTCTTCTAACTTGAGACCGTGACACCTCTGTATTCCCGACCAGCCATCGCCGTGCATAATCATATTCATTCTAGCTGTACGAATCATTCGAGGACTTAAATCATTACCAAAAAGGTTATTGTTTGCAAATTGACCTATTACGATTTCTGTCCTTGGCTGAGGGAGATTTTGCTGCTGTGCTCTTATCTGCGTAGCTACTTCTCTGAGAACGTTAATCAAAAAACCGCCACTCCCACAGGCAGGGTCTAAGACCATATCATCCCTACTTGGCTTCAAAAAAGAAACCATAAACTCTACAATCTTCCGGGGTGTAAAATATTGCCCAAGCTCTCCTCGAAATGTTGAACCTACCATATTCTCATAAACGGTACCTTTTACGTCTATACCTATTAGTGTATCGCCAGTAAAGCTAAAGCCTTGGAATGTCTCCACAACTTTTCTGATAGACCCATTGCTAATCCAAAACTCATCGTCACCAGGCTCAGAAAACAGTTCTTTGTATTTACTTCTTTCCTTAGCTTGCTTCAGTAGAGTACGGATATGTTGTCCTGTAGTATCAGCGCTTTCGCCCTCAAGCACCGAAAATTGGTATTCATCAGGTATTTCCTGTTCATCATAAACCTTTACAAAAAAGAGTTTGACAAGCTCATCAAACGCTTTTGCTGGGTCAATACCTTCACTGTTAATGCTGTCATGACAATACTTTTCTAAATCTCTAAGTTGTTTCTCATCAGTTAGCGGAGGCAGTAAATAAGATTTAGATAATCTTTTCGCTATTGGTTTGGAGCCGACCCAAAGTGGTATATCACTTATTGGGATGCCATCAACTGGATGAGGTAGTGTTTTGAACGCTTGCCATATATTAGAATCGGTAAATAGATGATATCTAGCCTGTAACGCTCTTGAGTAACTAGCAGCTTGTTTTGAACCATTTAGACCACCAAGTTCCCGACATTCAACAACGATTATAGCAGTTCCAGGTCTTCTCGATTCGTGCGAATACACCACTATATCGGCTTTGGTATCCTCAGTTGTCTGAGACGTTGCTCTTCGCCCGATGCCTCCACAGGAAACTTCAACGTCAATCTGTTCTGTAGGATAACCATACTCAAAGGCAAGCTTGCATAACATCCAGTAATGAATAAATGCCTCATTGGACTTACTTAACCAACAACTAAAAAGACCGTCGAGTAGTCTTTTCCCCAACTTAATGGGCTGAACGGGGTAGTAACTTTGAAGTATTGGAGATGCTTCTTTAAGTACGGAATCCAGTTTCTCCCTACTGTATCCAGTGAGTATTTCCTGCATTGCCGTTTTATCAGTTGTAGATATAACTATCATTCTTACCCTCCAGACTCAGTTTATTTTGTTCAGCTTGTTGTCAAGAGCCAATTAGCCCAGCTCATTTAGGAGATTTCTACCGCCGAGAAGATGCATATGAAGATGAGGCACTAACTGCCCCCCTTGCTCCCCGCAGTTTATCACCAGACGATACCCACTTGCCGAAATGCCTTCCCTTCTGGCTAGCTGA
>DAOUFA010000015.1:0-3008 GCA_034430355.1 Dehalococcoidales bacterium | reverse complement strand
TCATCTATATTAATAATGTCCTCAGGTCAGGGTGCCCCGAGCTAGGTGACAAAACTTTTCCCCTAATGATGGGGACAAAGGAGTATGGTGCTTTTGTTAAAGGCACATGGGGGGCGGAAAATCCTGACGAGATAAAGCCATTACCAGGTGACCTTATTATTGAGAACTATAATACCAGTGCTTTCTCATATACTAACTTGGACCAGATTCTTCGCGCCAATGGAATAAAGCACCTATTTCTAGCCGGATTAGCTACTACTTTCGTGGTTGATAGTACCGCCCGATACGGAGCTGAGTTAGGCTATGATATTACGATTTTGGAGGACTGCTGTACCTCCTTTACTGATGAGATGCATGATTTTGAAATAGCCAATGTACTGCCTCACTTTGGTACTGTTTCCAGGTCAAGCGATATTATTGCGGCTTTGTCTAAGCAGTGAGATTACGTTTGACACCCCTCTATAGCAATTGGTAAAATGTATTGTTTAACGGAGGTGGGAGAAGATTTACGCTATTATTGAAACTGGTGGCAAGCAATATAAGGTTACCCCTGGTCAGAGTATAGATGTCGAACGCCTGGATGTAGCTGAGGGTAATACTGTTGACCTGGATAGGGTATTACTTATCGCTGATGGTGATAAGGTAACTGTAGGTACCCCTACTGTTGAAGGAGCCAAGGTAATCGCGACCTCACAGGGGGAGGGCAAGGGTAAGAAGATTATAGTCTTTAAGTATAAGCCCAAGGTACGTTACCGCCGGAAGATGGGACATCGCCAGCTTTATACCAGTCTAACTATAGATAAGATAGTTGAGCCGGGGGCTATCCCAGCTGAGCCGGTGAAGAGGGTTCGCCGCCGCAAGAAAGAGGTGATTGAAAGTGGCGCATAAAAAGGGAGGCGGCTCCACCCGCTATGGTCGGGATAGTCAAGCCAAGCGGCTTGGAGTGAAGCGATATGCCGGGCAGAGTGTCCATGCCGGGACTATTTTGGTCCGGCAGCGGGGCACACGTATTCGCCCCGGTAGTAATGTGGGTGTCGGCAGGGATTACACCCTCTATGCCCTTATTGATGGTGTGGTTAAGTTCGAGCCTGACAGTAACAACCGGAGGAAGGTTAGCGTTTACGCTAGCTAAATAGTGTGAAGGACAAGATTCATCCTAAATACTATACCGATGCCAAGGTAATTTGTGCTTGTGGCAATACCTTTACCACTGGCTCCACCCAGAAGGTATTGAAGGTGGAGGTGTGCAGTAAGTGCCATCCATTTTTCTCTGGAGAGCGTAGGGTGATAGATACTGCCGGGCAGGTGGAGCGGTTTAAGCGGCGCTACAAGTTGGAAGATTAAGTGGGAGCATTTTAGAGACAGGAGCGGCGTTGGTGAGCGGCTCCTTTTTGTTTATTAAGGGGGTTTGTTGTGGCACAAAGGTTTCATTACGGTGGTCAGGCAGTTATTGAGGGGGTGATGATGCGGGGGCAGAAGGCGGTGGTAACGGCAGTGCGTCAGCCGGATGGGGAAATGGTTATAGATACTCAGCCATTGCCTGGTATCTCTAGTGGTAGGATGAGGAGAACCCCTTTACTCCGGGGCGTCGTTGTCTTGATTGAGGCTATGGTTTTAGGTATTAAGAGCCTACTCTACTCAGCTAACGTGTCTATGGAGAAGGAAGGGGAGAAGATTCCGGGAGGGCTGGCCTGGGGCATGGTCGCCGGTTCACTAGCTTTTGCCGTTGCCTTATTCTTCATCGCCCCCCTTTTTCTTGCCAGATTGCTTGACCCTTATATTCAATCATCCATTATATTCCATTTGATAGAGGGCTTTATCCGACTGGGTTTTTTCATTGCTTACCTTAAGTTAATAACATTAGTCTCTGACATTAAGCGGGTGTTTGCTTATCACGGTGCCGAGCACAGGGCGGTGAACGCCTATGAGGCTGGTGTTCCCCTGGAGGTAGAGGCAGCCAGGGGATATAGTACGGCTCACGTGCGTTGTGGCACCAGCTTTCTGTTTGCTGTTTTGATTATCGCCATCATCGTTTTTGCTATTATTGGACGACCCTCGGTGTGGGTGATGGTGCTGTCGCGAGTTGTCCTCATCCCGCTTATTGCTGCCCTGGGCTATGAAGTTACCTACTTTGGCGCCAGGCATATTAACAACAGGCTGGTCAGGGCTCTTCTGGCTCCAGGATTGTGGTTACAGGGGCTGACCACCAGGGAGCCTGATGATAACCAGCTTGAGGTCGCCCTATCGGCGTTAAAAAAGGTGGTGGAAATTGACCACGTTGAGGAGACAGCTCAGGCTTCCTCGGGCTGACTTGTCTCTATATCTTGTTTGGTCAGCTTCTGAAAGAAGCAGGTCTTGTTGCCGGTGTGGCACACCGGACCGGTAGGCTGTCCCACAATCAGAATAGTATCGCTATCGCAGTCCTTCCACACTGAACGCACCTTGATGCGGTTGCCTGAGGTCTCACCCTTGTGCCATAGCTCCTTTCGGCTACGACTATAAAACCAGGCTTCGCCGCTGGATAGAGTTCGGCGCAGTGCCTCCTCATTCATATAGGCTAGCATCAGTACCTCGCCGGTGTCAGCATCCTGGGCTATAGCCGGGACGAGCCCCTTCTCATCAAACTTTATATCTATCTACCTCACCCCCTCGTTCTCCCTCTCCTTCAAAGGAGAGGGAGAAGATTCTGTGAAGAGGGGCTGTGCCCCTCTTAAACTTCCGATTAGGCTCTTCCTCTCTATGATATGAATATATATTCTTATCATGAGGGGGAAGTAGAGGTCTTGAAGGGGCAAAGCCCCTACAATCTACCCCTGATAAGTGAACTCTTTCTCAATTTAGCTAGCGGTGACCAGGGCTTGTTTCAGGTTGATGTCCCCGGTATAGAGTGCCTTACCTATTATAGCCCCTTCTACACCGAGCTGCTTTAACATTTTAAGGTGGTTTAGCGAGGAAATGCCACCGGCGGCAATAATTGGCAACCCAATGGCATTGACCAGCTCAAAGAT
>DAOUFA010000014.1:0-1694 GCA_034430355.1 Dehalococcoidales bacterium | reverse complement strand
TTAAGTTAAGTAGCAACCTTTAAGCTGGTCCAGAGAGGCTGGCAAGGGAAATGAAGAAAACTAGATAGCAAGACCTCTTGCCAGCGAAGGTGAGAGGTTTTTTCATGTCTAAAAAAATTATAATGACCCCAGAGGATATAACAAGGACTCTGGCGCGCATTGCCCACGAAATCATAGAGCAAAATAAGGCTGTTGAACACCTGATACTGGTGGGCATGCACACTCGTGGCGTGCCTCTGGCTCGGCGGCTAGCCACCTTCATCGAAGACTTCGCCGGACTAAAGATACCGGTTGGCACTTTGGACACCAGCCGGTACCGAGATGCCCCTTCCTCATTAAATCAGCAACCTATTGTCACACGCACTGACATTCCGGTCAGTATTGATGGCAAGTCCATAGTGTTAGTTGACGATGTTCTATATACCGGGCGCAACACCCGTGCCGCTATGGACGCCCTCATTGACCTGGGGCAGCCCAAAATAATCCAGCTAGCTGTGCTTGTTGACCGCGGTCATCGTGAGATGCCGATACGGGCTAACTATGTGGGTAAGAATGTGCCAAGCTCAAGACATGAGGAAATACAGGTTCGACTGGTAGAGACCGACGGCATAGATGAAGTCGCCATCACCAGCACAGCTAATGAGCATCCCGGAAGTAAATTGAGGCAAGCAGGCTAATTCAAAAGGAGTGGCTATGGCTGTGATAAATAGAAGTCTAGTGACCACAGACGATTTATCCAACGGGGAAATAGAGGCGCTGTTTTCCCTGGCTGATGAGATGTCAGACTCCATGAACGAGCAGTTTGGTCTATGTCACGGTAAGATTATGGCCAGCCTGTTTTTTGAGCCCAGCACCAGGACACGGCTGTCGTTTGAGACAGCAATGCACCGACTTGGCGGCAGTGTCATAAGTGCGGTTGATATCGGGGCAACTTCGCTGGCTAAAGGCGAAAGCATTGCTGATATGGCCCGAGTGGTCGGGGATTACGCCGATATAATTGTCATCCGCCACCCCTGGGAGGGGGCAGCCAAGGTAGTTGCCGACTACGCTGGCGTCCCGGTAATAAACGCTGGCGACGGAAGTCATGAACATCCAACCCAGACCCTGTGTGACCTTTACACCATCAAGAAGGAGAGGCAAACCATTAAGGGGCTAAAGATTGCTCTATGGGGAGATTTAAAATACGGGCGAACAACCCATTCGCTAACCTACGCCCTGGCTAGATTGGGGGCTACTATCCTCTTCCGTCACGGACCAGGTCTTGAGCTACCTGAGCATGTTCTCAGAAAGCTGACCACCGAATATGGAGGTGAGCTGATAAGGTATGAGGCTCTAGACCAAGCCATTAAAGGAGGGCTTTTCCCTCTGGATGCTATATACATAACGCCCAGCAGCCCACACCAACTGGCAATGATGCCCGATGTTAGTCTTCAGGTCGAGCTAAAGACCGGCGTTGATGCCCTTTATGTTACCCGGCTTCAGACAGAAAGACTTTCAGCCAGGGCTAAAAAACAAGGTTTAAAAGAGCATTACCCGGTGGTAGATAAGAAACTGCTCAAGCAAAAGGAGTTTAAGCGAACGCTGGTTATGCACCCCCTACCCCGTATTGATGAATTAGCCTACGAAGTAGATGCCGACCCGAGGAGTATGTACTTTAAACAGGCGGCACGTGGGGTACCAATCAGGATGGCACT
>DAOUFA010000013.1:0-2074 GCA_034430355.1 Dehalococcoidales bacterium | reverse complement strand
CGGTGGTTATTACCGCCTTACCGGTTGGCAGCCGCCCTTGTCGGGCGACAATTTGCTGGCACTCCTCTAGAATGGCGGGACCTCCCGCCCGGTGGATAGCTCCATCCACTCCGCCGCCACCCATAAGACTGGAGTTGGCGGCATTAACTATGGCATCGGTGCTCTGCTGGGTGATGTCCCCTTGAATTATGCGTAGCTTTACCTGATTGATAGTAACTTCCTTAGCTTGGTTCACCATAACTCAGCCTCCTCAAGTATTATTACCATTGAAGTTCTTTCAGGTTCTTATAGAGTTCAAGCGATTCCGGGTTAGCCAGGGTATCTATATTGGGAACGGGCTCGTGGTGAATCACATTCTTGACTGCCTTCTCCACCTTTTTGCCACTGATGGTATAGGGGATATCATCAACAGCTAGAATCTTGGCCGGGACATGGCGGGGGGTGGCGTTTTTCCTGATGGTGGTTTTGATTTTGTTAATCAGGTCTTCGGTTAGTTCTACCCCCTCGGCTAGCTTTAGAAACAGGATAACCCGAACATCGCCTTCCCAATCCTGCCCGACGACAATGCTATCTACAACCTCGTCCAGGGTCTCCACCTGACGGTAAATCTCAGCGGTACCAATCCTCACCCCTCCCGGTTTGAGGATGGTATCGGAGCGTCCGTAGATGATAATCCCGGTATCAGTAATTTCAATATAGTCGCCGTGAGTCCAAACATCAGGGTAGACATCAAAATAGGCGCTGTGGTATTTCTCTTTGTTCGGGTCATTCCAGAAGTAGAGGGGCATGGAGGGGTAAGGGGTAGTGACCACAAGCTCGCCCTTTTGGTTGACTACTGGTTTGCCCTGGGGGTCGAGGCATTGTACATTCACCCCCAGGCTTAGAGCCTGAAGTTCCCCGGCATAAACGGGGCCAATGGGGTTTCCGGTCATGAACAACCCATTGATGTCAGTGCCCCCCGAGATAGACGACAGGAGCACATCCGGCTTAATATCACGATAGACGAACTGGAAACTCTCCACCGAAAGAGGAGAGCCGGTGGAGGTAATTGTCTTTAAGCTGGTCAAATCATATTCCTTACCCGGCTTAACCCCGCGCTTTTCCAGCTCGGCAAGGTATCTGGCACTGGTCCCGAATATGGTTATCTTTTCATCCTGGGTTAGCTTCCACAGTGCCCCGGAATCAGGGTAGAAAACGGAACCATCATAGAGGACAACGGTGGCACCTAACGCCAGGCTGCTCACCAGCCAGGTCCACATCATCCAGCTGGTAGTAGTAAAGTAAACAATAACGTCTCCTGGTTTAACATCAATTTCAAGTTTAAGTTCTTTTAAGTGTACTGCAAGAATTCCGCCGACTCCTTGAACTATACACTTGGGCAGGCCGGTAGTCCCTGACGTGTACATAATGAATAGGGGGTGGTCGGAGGGGAGTTGCTCAAACTGGATTTCAAGACCGGCTTCCTTGGCTAAGAAGTCCTCATAGTGAATGGAATTGGGGACCGGGCTAATATCTGGCTTCTTTGCAACATAGGGGACAACCACTACCTGCTGAATAGAAGGGAGCTCGGCTAAGATGCCAGCCACTCGCTCTAAAGAATCAAAGGTCTTGCCATTATAAAAATAGCCATCAGCGGTAAAGAGAACCTTGGGTTCTGTCTGCCCGAAGCGGTCAAGAGCCCCCTTAATGCCGAAGTCTGGTGAGCAGGCTGACCAGGTAGCCCCGATACTGGTGCTAGCCAGCATAGCAATAACGGTTTCTATCATATTGGGCATGAATCCGGCTACTCGGTCGCCTGCCTTGACCCCCAATTCTCGCAAAGATTTTGCCAGGCGGGCTACCTGGTGGTAAAGCTCGGCATAGGTAATTCTTACTGCTTCTCGAGTCTCACTCTTGAAGATGAGAGCAGTTCGGTTATCACGGTAGCGAAGCAGGTTTTGGGCAAAATTGAGGCGGGCACCCTGAAACCATTTAGTATCCATCATCCGCCGGGCAGGGGTAATAACCGTATCATAGGTTTTTGAAGCCTTAATCTCACCAAATTCCCACATCAACGCCCAAAAATCAGCCAGGT
>DAOUFA010000012.1:0-4327 GCA_034430355.1 Dehalococcoidales bacterium | reverse complement strand
TATTTGATTCTAGAACGTCGGTCGGCGCTCTGGGACTAATGGTGCTAGCCGCCGCCCGGGCAGCGGCTTTAGGTCAAGATATGGCAGGAGTAGTTAATGTCGCTGAAGATATAAGGTCAAAGGTAGATATGCTGTGCGTATTTGATACCATGTCCTATCTGGTAAAGAGCGGTCGTCTTAGTAAAGCAGTCGGTCTAGCTGGCGGTATGCTAAGTATGAAACCGATTAGCGGGATATCCACCTCCCTGGGCAAACCACTGGTAGTAGCCAGACCTAGAACTAAAAAGAAAGCGCTCCAAGTTTTACTGGAGATGGTGAAGGAAAGGGTGGGAACAACTAGCCCGGTGCATATTATGGTTGAGCATACCTGCGTGCCCGAGGAAGCGGAAAGGCTTGAGCAAATAGTCCTGGCCCAGTTTAATTGTGCTGAAGTCCTGCTGTGCGAGTATAGCCCACTCAGCTCGCTAATTGTCGGCCCCGGTCTACTATGGCTGGACTTCTATCAAGGATAGTTTTTAGCTGAAGGAGATACTGGCTGAAAGGCAATGGCTATGATTGTAGTAATTGCCACCATTTTCCTTCAGTAGTAATAGATGGAGCGACTACCATCTCAACTTGGTGCATTTCCTGGATGGTAGGCGCCCCGCAAATACCCAGTGCCGTGCGAACCGCCCCGACCAGGTTTTGACTGCCATCGGTAACCGAAGCCGGACCGAAGAGAATTTGCTTTAGTGAGCCGGTAGTACCCACTTTTATTCGAGTCCCTCTGGGGAGTGCCGGGTGGGGGTGAGACATACCCCAGTGGTAACCCAGCCCCGGTGCCTCTTTGGCTTGAGCCAAAACGGAGCCTATCATTACCGCATCAGCCCCGGCAGCCAGGGCTTTGCACAAATCGCCACCTTTACGAAAACCGCCGTCGGTAATTATCGGTACATATCTGCCGGACTCACGCTGGTATTCCTCTCTAGCCGCAGCACAATCCATGGTGGCTGTTATCTGGGGGACGCCGACGCCGAGGACCTCCCTGGTAGTGCAGGCAGCACCTGGTCCGACACCGACCAAGACCCCGGAGATTCCCGTTCTCATCAGCTCCAGGCAGGCGCTATAGCTGACGCAGTTACCCACGATTATCGGCATGGTTATGGACTTATGGAGCTCGGAGAAGATTAGCCCGCGATAGCTCTTGGATATGTGCTGAGCACTGGTAACCGTAGATTGGACTACAAAAATATCGGCTTGAGCTTCAGCGGCTATCGGAGCCAAGCGTTTGGTGTTAGCCGGGGCTACCGAAACAGCGCATACCGCCCCTGACTTTTTAATCGCTTGTATTCGTTGACCAATAAGGTTCTCCTTAATCGGTTGGGAATAGACCTTTTGCAGTAGAGGGGTAATTTCGGCATCAGGTGCTTGGGCGATTCGGGATAGTATTTCTTGGGGATTATCATACCGGGTTTGCAGTCCTTCCAGGTTGAGAACGGCGAGCCCGCCGAGCTGGCTCATCAGGATGGCGAAGTTGACATCGGTCACGGCATCCATAGCTGAAGCTATAACGGGGATGGACAAGGTAAAGCCCTCTATCTTGAAATCAATGTTTGTCTGGTCGGGGTTGATAGTTACATCTCCGGGCACGATAGCTACGTCATCAAATCCATAGGAATGCCGTAGCTGCTTAAACTGGGGGGTAGCCATTTTGCCATCCTTTCTTAGACAGGAACTATATCAAAGGCAGTGTTCAAAGTCAAGGAAATTTAGTTGAGATTATTTAGCAACCTATCCCCCTCAGCACCCAGAAAAATCTATGATTTTTCTGGGAACCCGCCTGACCCCCTTCCCTTATTAAGGGAAGGGGGAATGTAGGTAAGAGAGGGGCTTTGCCCCTCTCTAAAGTCTCTTCCCCTTATATTAGAGGCGGATTATGGTTATAGACGGAGGGGTAACCTTTTAATCCTCGGCGTGGAATCCCAGTGACACACAGCGTGGTCCGACTACCACACAGCCTACTAATGACCATTCCGTGATATGGAGTTCGCTGACTTCAAACTGGGAGAGGAGCTTCTTCAATGCCTTGGCTTCTTCAGGGTTGTCAGTATAGTTGATGGCGGCGTGTAGCTTCTTGTTTTCGCATTTTTCCTTCACCATTTCCAGCAGCGCTTCTATTGCCTTGGCTTTAGTTCTATGCTTGGAGATGAATTTCCTCCCGGCTTCACCAGAGGCGGCATCCATTGCCAAAAGGGGGTATATCGGGATTGGAGCTTTGGCTATGCCCGGTTCTCCACCTGACCTCCCCGCCCTTTCAAGGAAGAATAGAGTCTGTGGCACAATTATAAAGGTTACCTGCTGAGCTAGCCGGCGAGCAATCTCAGCCGTCTCTGATAGGCTTTTGCCTTCGTTGGCTGCTCTGGCAGCAGCCAGGACAACAAGCAGCTCCCCGCCGCCGACGGTGCGGGAATCGGCCACTTCAATGGCGGTGTCGGGCAATTCCTGCTTTGCTACCTCTTTGGCTTGTAGTGCCGCATTATAGTCTGCGGACACTCTTGAGGACAATGAAATAAATAGGATGCCCTTTGCCCTTTGGCTAGCCTTCTTGTAGGCTTCCAGTATTTCGCCTATAGTGCAAGCTGAGTGAGTAGGCAGGTTCTGGTAGGACCCAAGTCGTTTAAATAGGTCTCCTCTATCAAAGGTGTCATCCAGGTAATCCTTGCCATCAAAGATGAGATGGTAGGGTATTACCATAACATCATACTCCTCGGCTAGCTCTGGGGATATGGCAGATAAAGTGTCGGTAATAACCATTACCTCTTTCATTATTAACCTCCTGGCTACCTCTCTTTTTCTTATACCGTAGGGAAAATATTGAGCAATAATAGATTGATAACAAGCCTTTTGTCAAGCCAGGCTAGCCGTGATGAACGCCCGGAAGGGATGGCTCGGTGATAGTTTTCTTATCCAGCAACCGAGCCAGGTTATATCATTGAAGCCGATTATGGTTATCGACGGGGGGCTGCCTTTTTAACCTTCGGCGTAGAATCCAACCTCAAACAAACCCTCCCCGTTTACGACCCCCACAAAGGGCATGGCTTCGCCAATATAAACTTCTTCAGCCGGCTTAAACCGGGACAATAGCCTCTTTTTTAGCTCCTCAGCTTTATCAGGGACGTTGGTATGGGTTACGGCGGCACGCAACCTTCCCCCCTTAATTCTTTCCTCTACCAGGTTAAGCGTGGCTTCTATTGCCTTAGTCACGCTTCTCTCTCTTAATAGAGGTTTGTTCACTCCGCCACTGGCGGCGCTTATCTCTAGAAGGGTGATGGTGGGGATTGCCGCCTTAGCCCAATCTTCAGCCCCAACTGTTCTCCCCATTCGGTCAAAATGAAACAGGGACTCTCGCAGGCCAAACGAGGCTACGCGTTGCTTTATTTTGGTGGCCACTTCAGTCACTTCAGGGAGGCTTTTACCTTCGTTGGCTGCCTTGGCTGCCTCAATAGCGATAAGCATCTCGGCGCCGGCAACAGTGAGAGAATCAAATACCTCAATGGCAGTGTTGGGTAATTGCTCCTGAGCTAACTTTTTGGCATCTGTCGCTGAACTATATATTGCCGAGAGAGCAGAGGTTAGGGAAATAAATAAGATAGACTTTGCCTGCTGGCTTGCCCTCTTGAAGGATTCTAAGACCTCTCCCGGGGAGGCGGCTGAGGTGGTGGGTAGGTTTTCCTTAGTCCTAAGCCGGGCATAGACCTGCTCCCTATCTATCTCCGTTTCTAGGTAGTCCTTGCCATCCATTACAACATGGGAAGGCACTACTGAGATGCCATATTTTTCTGCTACCTCTGGTGGTATCATGGCAACACTGTCAACTATAACTGCTACTTCTTTCATTAACTACCTCCTTTGTCGAAGTTTGTTTCTTAATGTCAAAATAAGTCTACCAAAAATTATACAAAAAGTATACCATTTGTCAAATGGAAACTTTAGTTTAATGATAGGCATTTTGTCAAGCAGTGTAGAGATTGTTTATTAACCTCACTCCCTTAAGATTTTTTATTGGTAACCCTATCCCCTTTATCCCCTTCCCCTTGATAAGGGGAAGGGGAATCAATTATATAAGGGAGGCTCCGCCTCCCTTTGACTCTCTGTAATATGGATATATATTCCTATCATGAGAGGGAAGAGACTTTAGAGAGGGGCTTCGCCCCTCTCTTACCTATATTCCCCCTTCCCTTGTAAGGGAAGGGGGACAGGGGGATAGGTTCTACTACTCTGGCATCCCCTATCTCTCTAAGAGCCCACGCTACTTGCTTCCGAACATCCTCATCCTCGAATACGTGAG
>DAOUFA010000011.1:0-3032 GCA_034430355.1 Dehalococcoidales bacterium | reverse complement strand
ACACTGACACTTACTCGCCTTATGGTTTTTGTATTCACCTGTCAAACTCCAAAGTAATGACCAAAATATGGCACTTTTGAACCCTCCCCTGGCCTCCATACCCCCACTTCCTCCCCTTTGTTTCGCCAAACAATTACACCTCAACAACTATCTATGTATCTCTACAGAAACTACCACATTGAGCAACAAAGACTACTCTTGTCAACATATTTATGGGTAATAACGGGACATTTGTCAATATATTAGCATATAATAACACGTTTGTCAACCCCCTAAGGCACTATTTTTTAAGATTTTTTTAAAATTGTTTCCCAAAATAAAAATGGCAAGCCAGAAATTCTAGCTTGCCATTTGGGTAAAAAGTTGCCTTTTGGCGAATTAGGATTATAACTATAACAAGGCTATATGGTTATAACCGGGATAAACCAGCCGATAAATAATAATCGGGGTGAGAGGACTTGAACCTCCGACCTCAGCGTCCCAAACGCTGCGCGCTAGCCATCTGCGCCACACCCCGTTACCAAAATATAGCAGACCGCCTAGTGGCGGTCAAGCTAATAGTTATCCAGGTCTTACTTATTGTCTACAGTCAGGACAAACGTCAAATGTTTCCGGAGCTAAGCCGGCTATCCTGGCTATGTATTCCAGCTGCCTTTCCGGAGCCCAGTACTTACCACAGACTTTACATTTCTTCAGTTTGAACTCTATCTTCTTCATCTTAGGATTAGGCATAGTTATAGTTCTGGTATCTCCAATATCCTCCATCTTAATAGCATTTACGGGGCAAATGTAAGCACAGGAACCACAACCAATACAGGCATCCGGAGCCTCATAAAAGGGGGAGGCCACCTGCCTATTGACACCTCGATTGACTAAGCTGATAGCACTGACACCTACAACCTCCTCACAGGCCCGAACACATAATCCACAGAGAATACATTGCTTATCTTCCAGTTTGAACGGCGTTTTATCAACGCCTACCTGCCTGGCTAAGTCCTGTATTACTTTATTATTAGGGCATCTAGCTAATAACAGCTCCATTATCATTCTACGGTTATTCTTGACCCTCTCCGAGTTAGTTTTTACCCTAAGCCCTTCTTCCACCGGATATAGACAGGAGGCTACTAACTTTTCTCTGCCATCAGCAGCAATTTCAACCATGCACAGACGGCAAGCGCCATACGGAGCTACTTCCTCATGATAGCATAGAGCCGGTATGTAGATGTTGTTATCCCTAGCTACCTCCAGTATTGTCGCTCCCTCTTCTGCCTGAAGTTCCCGTCCATCAATGTTTAGTGTCACCATCTTTACTTATCTCTACTCCACCTTTATCGCACCAAGCTTGCAGACATCGTAGCAAGCCCCACACTTGATGCACTTCTCCTGGTCTAAAATAACCGGCTTCTTTTTCCCCATAAAGGTTATGGCTTCAGTCGGGCAAGCCTTAACACAAAGCCCACACCCGGGGCACTTCTCATCAATAATTTGATAGGTAATCAACTCCTTACAGACACCAGCCGGGCATTTCTTGTCTTTAATATGAGCTTCATACTCATCTCGGAAATAGCGGATGGTAGTCAGAACCGGGTTGGGGGCAGTAGCACCTAAAGCACACAGCGAGCTATCAATTAGTACTGTGGAAAGGCGCTCCAGCAGTTCAATATCCCCTTCCTTCCCCCTCCCCTCGGTGATATCAGTTAGTATTTCCCGCATCCTTTTTAACCCCTCACGGCAGGGAACACACTTGCCACATGACTCCCCCTCAAGAAAGCTAATGAAGTACTTGGCGATATCCACCATGCAATTATCCTCGTCCATCACAATCATCCCCCCCGACCCCATCATTGAGCCTGCCTTGGTTAGTTCGTCAAAATCCACGGGCAAGTCAAGCAAGCTCTCAGGAATAACTCCACCCGAGGGACCACCGGTCTGGACTCCCTTGAACTTTTTCCCCTTAGGAATGCCACCGCCGAGGTCAAAAATAACCTCCCTGAGTGTCATCCCCATCGGTACTTCTACCAGCCCGGTATTGTTAACCTTACCTACCAGAGAGAAAATCTTGGTTCCCTTGCTCCTGGGGGTACCGATTTCAGCAAACCAGTCAGCCCCCTGATTGATTATCAACGGGATATTGGCCCAGGTCTCCACATTGTTCAGGTTAGTCGGCTTATCCCACAAACCCCTTTCCACAGTATGAATATACTTCGCCCTGGGCTCGCCTACCTTACCCTCCAGTGAAGCCATTAGTGCCGATGACTCACCACAGACAAAAGCCCCACCCCCCCTATTTATCCTAATGCTGAAGTCAAACCCGGAGCCCAGGATATCCTTACCCAGAAGTCCGTACTCCTCGGCTTGTTTAATCGCTATCTGGACATTTCTTACTGCCAGGGGATACTCATTACGAATATAGATATAGCCCTGATGACCACCTACAGCATAGGCACCGATTATCATCCCTTCCAGGACACTATGGGGGTTCCCTTCTATCAGGCTTCTATCCATATAGGCACCGGGGTCGCCCTCATCGGCATTACATATTATGTACTTGGTATCCCCCTTAGCCCTCCGGCAGGTTTCCCACTTAATGCCGGTGGGGAACCCTCCGCCACCACGCCCCCGCAATCCAGACTTCTTGACCTCCCTGATTACTTCTTCAGGCGACATCCTGAAAAGAACCTTACTCAAAGCGGCGTAGCCGCCAACTGCCAAATAGTCATCAATCAGGGTAGGGTCAATATAGCCATTATTACCAAAGACAAGCCGTTTCTGCTTCTTATAGAATGGCACCTCCGGCTCATAGACTATTTTCTTGCCTGTATTTGGGTCAGTGTAAAGCAGCCTATCAATGATATTAGCCTTGAGAACTGTCTCTGAGATTATCTCAGGGACGTCGTCTACACTTACTCGCTGATAGAAAATGTTCCGTGGCTTAATAACTACCAGCGTTCCCCGCTCACAGAAGCCGTGGCAGCCGGTAGTTCTGACATCTACCTTAGCTTCCAATCCCTGCTGTTTAACTTCCTGTTTAA
>DAOUFA010000010.1:0-8815 GCA_034430355.1 Dehalococcoidales bacterium | reverse complement strand
TACCCATTATCTGAGTGGAAAAAGGTAGCCACCACTCTTACTACTGGTTCAATCAGCCCCGGGAAAATGAGAAAACTAAATCGGGCTATTTTTGCTACTGCCTTTAGACTTACTATGGATGGGCAGGGCAGGGTAGCCTTACCTATACCATTACGAGACTATGCTGGAATTGAGGATGAAGTAGTTATCGCTGGGGTTAATACTTATCTTGAACTGTGGAATAAGGAGCAATGGGAGGTAGAGAAGGAGGCTAGTCAGGAGCAAGCCGGACAAATTATAGAAACCTTGGAGAGGCACTGAGGAATCCAAAGATGTCAACCTTCGCTCATATCCCGGTTCTAGTTAAAGAGACCGTCGAGGCACTGGCGGTTCAGCCCGGGGGTCGTTATATTGATTGCACTCTTGGCGCTGGAGGTCATGCCGCCGCCATTTTAGAGCATAGCTCACCCGGCGGGCAACTACTGGGCATTGATGCTGACCCTGAAGCTATAAAAGTCGCTGAGGCAAAGCTCCAAGCCTATAGCGGCTCAACCCTTATAATTAACGAAAACTTCGTCAATTTACAGGCTATCTGTATTAAATACGATTTCCAGCCGGTACATGGTATTTTGTTTGACCTGGGGCTTTCTTCCCTTCAACTGGATAGCAATACTCGTGGTTTCAGCTTTCAGCACGATGCATCTTTAGATATGCGCTTGAGTCCCAGCCAGGAGATTACCGCCGCCGATATTATTAACACATCCTCGGAGGCTGAACTAGCTCGCATTATAAAAACATACGGTGAGGAAGCTTATAGCCGTCAGATTGCCCGCCGTATCGTGCAGGAGCGTCCCATAGCCACTACCCTTCAGCTAGTTCGGGTGATAGAACGAGCTGTCGGCGGTAGAAGGGCTAGAATCCATCCTGCCACCAAAACCTTTCAAGCACTACGAATAGCGGTTAACCATGAACTAGGGTATCTGGAAGCGGCTCTAAAGCAGGCGATTAATCTCCTTGGGTTTGAGGGTAGATTGGTCGTCATTAGCTATCACTCCCTTGAGGACCGCATTGTGAAACAGCTCATGCAGCGAGAATCAAAGGACTGTATTTGTCCCCCGGGTACACCGATTTGCATTTGCGGACATACCGCTTGCCTGAGGTTGATTAATAAGCAGGTTATTACTCCGTCTCCGGTAGAGGTTCAACTTAACCCGCGTAGTCGTAGTGCCAAATTAAGGGCTGCTGAGCGCATTATTACTCAGGATGAATCCTATAAGGTGGCGGAAAAACTGAACTTCTTAGTTGGAGGTAAAGCTAGTGGGTGGAGAAGGCCGGCTTTGCTGAAAAAGCTCCGAATAGCCTTTTCCCTGCCCTAGGTTACATAAATCTGAGTCTCAAAGACGGAGGTTATAAAAATGTGAAAATGATTAATATAACTGAGAGTCAAAATCTAATAAAAAGGAGGAGGTAGATGAAAAAGCGGACTACTCTAACTGCTATTGATGTTGGTACCACTAAAGTATGCACCACTATCGCTGAGGTCAATGAGGGGGGTATGGTTCGGGTTGCCGGTGTCGGTGTTACCCCATCAATGGGTTTGCACAAGGGCCTAGTGGTCAACATCAACGACGCCAGAGGGTCAATACGGGAGTCGGTGAGGAAGGCAGAGCAAGCCAGCGGCTATAGGGTGGAGTCAGCTTATGTCGGTGTTACTGGTAGGCATGTCAGCTCACTGAATAATCGGGGGGTAGTAGCTATTACCCGCAATGACCGGCTAGTGCGCCCAGATGACTTGAGGCGAGTTCTTGCCTGTGCCCAAAACGTTAGAGTCCCCAGTGACCGAAAGCTGCTCCATGTTATTCCTCGGGGTTATGCTGTTGATGGTCAGGTAGGAGTCAGAAACCCGGTAGGCATGCATGGCTTCAGGCTGGATGTGGAGACACACATCATTACTGCGGCAGTAACTTCCGTCCAGAATCTAGTAAAGTGTATTCGTGGCATTGGTATAGATATTGATGACCTTGTCCTTGAACCCTTAGCCAGCAGCGAGGCAGTATTGAGCGAGGATGAGAAGGAAATAGGCATTATACTAGTTGATATAGGTGGTGGAACCACGGATATTGCCGTCTTCAAGGATGGAAGTATCTGGCATACCGCTATTCTGCCTGTAGCCGGTTATCAAATCACCAGGGATGTAGCTATTGGTTTGGGACTCCCCTTTGATGTCGCCGAGGAGATGAAGAAAAGGTATGGCAGTGTTATGCCCGTTTATGAGAGCAAGATGGAAACCCCGACTACAATATCGGAAAACGGACATGGCGTTTCCTACCAGGACTTGTGCGACATTATCAGGGCTCGAGTTGAGGAAATTATAAGGCTTATTATGCTTGAGCTGCCGCGCTCTGAGCACGAAGCCTTGGTTCCGGCGGGACTGGTTATTACCGGTGGTAGCGCTAACCTTTCTGGTATAGAAGCATTGGGGCGCGATATATTGCGACTACCGGTGAGAGTGGGTATTCCTACCAATATGCATGGCATTACCGATGTCCTTCGTGACCCGGCATATGCCACTAGTGTTGGTCTTCTGCTCTGGGGAGCCAAGCACGAGGCCAAGCAGACCTGGAGGTCCCGTGGATTCTTACGGCGGTTGGTTGCCCGAATTAGAAATCTGTTCCGCTAGGTAGTTACTAAGCAAAAGGACTAATAACAGTAAAAAAGGAGGAGGAGATGGCAAAAACAAGTTTTGTTCCTAACCCAGCCAAGATTAGGGTTATCGGCTTGGGTGGCGGTGGCTGTAATGCGATAACCCGCATGGTTCAGGAGGAGATTCAGGGTGTGGAGTTCATCGCCATGAATACCGATGCTCAAGCCCTGGCTATCACCGAAGCCCCAACCCGCATCCAGCTTGGCGAAAAGCTTACCAAAGGATTAGGCGTGGGTGGTGACCATGTTCAGGGTCAGAAGGCAGCCGAGGAGAGTCGCGATGAACTTCGGGAAACCGTCTCTGGAGCTGATATGGTGTTTATCACCTGCGGCATGGGTGGTGGCACCGGCACCGGGGCTGCCCCTACTATTGCTGAAATAGCTAAGGAAAGTGGAGCCCTCACTATCGCCGTAGTCACCAAACCGTTCAGCTTTGAGGGCGTCCATCGCTGCCAGGTATCCGATGAGGGGGTTGTCCGCCTGCTGAGCAAGGTTGATACTCTTATTATGATCCCTAATGACCGCTTACTTGACCTTTGTGACCAGAAGACAGCGGTGGATAATGCCTTTAAGCTAGCCGATGATGTATTGAGACACGGGGTTCAGGCTATCTCTGAAGTTATCACTGTCCCTGGGCTGATTAACCTTGATTTTGCTGATGTCAAGGCGGTAATGAAGGATGCTGGTCCGGCTTGGATGTCCATTGGTGTCGGTTCGGGTAAAAACCGAGCTATAGAGGCAGCTAAAGAAGCCTTAGCTAGCCCCTTGTTAGACGTTTCTATTGAAGGGTCAAGGGGGGTGTTATTCAATGTTGTTGGCGGTAGTAGCCTCACCCTGTTTGAAGTTAACGAAGCGGCTGAGATAATCAAGCAGGCAGTAGACCCTGACGCTAACATCATTTTTGGGGTGGCTCATGACCCTAATATGGATAACGAGGTCAGGATTACCCTAATTGCCACTGGGTTCAGTTCCAAGATAGGGTTGGCCGAGGCTACCCAGGAAGACGAGTTTACCCAGCTCCTTAAGGGCTTGAGGAGCGAAGAGGAATTGGATGTTCCCTCTTTCCTGCGTCGCCCACTATTCAGCCATCGACGCCAGTCGATAACTCCGTCGACGACGTTGGTTAAAACGCCGTTACGCATTCCAGTTCGTTGAAGCTCTCGGGGAGGTTTATCAATTAAATAAAGGCTTTCCTTGCCCCGAGGCCAGCCTAAAGGCTGTAGGTATTTCGTTGCCTACAGCCTTCCTGTCTTCATTAACTAGCCCAGCCGGTTCAAGCCTTCCCCATTTCCAGGTAGCGACGCAGGGTTATGGCGTTTCTCACCGCAAACGCTTCAGCGTCGTTATTGAAGTAAATATAGATTGCTTTCAGGTTCCGGGCTAAATTAGCTAGCCTCTTTGCCCAATCAGCTAACTCCTCATCAGAGTAACAACTAAAGTAGAGCCCGGTGCTGCCGTGAAACCTGATATAGCCAAAATCAGCCGTCGCCACCAGAGGACAACTAACCGATGGCATATCAAAGACACAAAATCCTACATTGTGCCTTTGTAGAATTTCAAAAACCTTATCTTCAAGCCAGGACTGGTGCCGAAATTCAAACACGTGCTTCATTCCCTGAGGTAAAGTGGACAAGAATGACTCTAGTACTTCATCATTGCGGTGCATATTGGGGGGAAGTTGGTACAGAAGCGGACCTAATTTCTCACCTAAAATTTTAGCTCTAGTAATAAAGTTGTCTACTGCCTGTTCACTATTCTTGAGTCTCTTGATGTGGGTGATAAAACGACTTACCTTTACGGCAAAGGTAAAATTGGCTGATGATGAGTCATGCCAGGTAGTAAAGGCAGTCTCTGAGGGTAGCCGGTAAAAAGTATTATTAACTTCAACCGTAGTGAAATGACGGGCATAGAATTCAAGCCACTTCGCCTTGGCCAGCGTTTGGGGGTAGAACCTATCCCGCCAATGGTCATAATGCCAGCCTGAGGTGCCAATATAATAGTGTGATGACATTAAATCCTTCACCCATATAAATCAGCCTTAAGGTTATGCCTCAGGTAGACCTTATTTCTTCGCGCATGAATCTAATATATGATATGGCAAAGAGTAGAGCAGTTAGCCCGCCAATGGTCGCCAGATGGGGCCATATAGTTAGCAAAGTCTGACCCAGCGTAAGAGGTCCAGGCATCCACCGGGCACCAGAAGCGTGATAGAGCTGAAGCATTTCGGCCGCTGTCCTTTCCCCCGGAGCCAGGAGGACAGTCGACGCCTCCCCAAAGAGCATAATAGGCGAAAAACGCGAAGCTGTGATTTGAACCCCGACGTTCTTGAGCAACTCTGGCGTAGTTGGGGTTTGGCTCATAGGTGCCAGCACATTGGCTGTCAATCTAGCCGCCATGGACATAAAGAAGGAAAAGAACATCCAGATTCCTAGTGAGGATATGGCTGAGGTAGCCACTGGCCGAAAGTATACCGAGAATAGCATGGCTAAGCCCAACCAGAAGGCTCCATAAAGAATACTTGTCCCCCAGAATAGTAATAGCCGGGCGATTTCTCCCGAGCTTGGGGCAATTCCCAGCACGTTGAACCCTATTGCTGATATAATCAGGATGGTGGTCGTCAGCATAATGGCGATAGTAATTACGCCAGCCAGGAACTTACCGTTGATGACAGCATCCCGGTAGATAGGTTGAGCCAGGAGCCGGCTCAACGTCCCGCTGTTTTTCTCACCATTTATGGCATCAAGACCGAGGACGATACCGACTATGGGCACCAGAAATCTGGTGATGAACCAAAGAAAGGAGGGCAAATCTTCACCGGAAGTAGTAAACAGGTAAAGGAAGGCATATTGACCAGCTCCATATTGAACCGGCGTTTCTAGCTGGGCCCTAATATTCTCCAAAGCTCCAGAAGGCCCAATGGTAGCAAATATTGAAACCAGCAATACCGTGATAAATAAGATTATGCCTCTCCAGCTGTTGAAATGGTCAGCCAATTCCTTGTAGAATACTGTCATCATTCCTTGCATACTAGGCCTCTTTGAAATACTTCCTGTAGATGTCCTCTAAAGCATACTTCTGAATTTTCATCTCTACCAGTAGACCATTAGCGTCTACGATTGCTTTGGCTATCTTAGCTCTTAAGTCGTCCTGACAGGTAATAAGCAGTAAATCTCCCGACCTCTCTACACTGACTACACCCTTAATCCGCTTGACGCAATCAACGAGCTTGGAAGTGGTTTCGGTTAGTTTAATCTCAATCCTAACTCGTCCAGCGCCCAACGCCTCCCGACCCAGTTGGTCTAATAAGCCTTCAATTACCAGTTTTCCGTTCACCAGCATGCCGACACGGTTACAGATGCGCTGGACCTGATATAGCTGGTGTGAGCACATGATGATGGTCATGTTTCTCTCCTTGGCTATCTCAGCTATCATGTCGAGCATTTGAACGATGCCTTCAGGGTCTATCCCACTTGTCGGCTCATCCAGGATGGCAACCTTGGGCATTTTAACCAGTATGTCGGCAATTGCTAGGCGCTGCTTCATCCCCCGGGAAAACTCCCCCACCCTCTGTTCAGCTACCGGCGACAGACCAACTATATCCAGTGACTCGCCTACTCTTTTTATAACCAGCTCTTCGGGAAGACCATTTAACCTAGCCGTGTAGGCTAAGTTATAGCTGGCGGTTAAATCATCGTAAAACCCTACCCTTTCCGGAACATAGCCGGTGATGCGCTTAACCTTGAGTGGCTCCCGGGTAGAGTTATAGCCATATATATGGGCTGTGCCCGAGGTTGGCTCGGTGAGTCCCAGTAGCATTAATATGGTGGTCGTTTTCCCAGCGCCATTGGGACCAAGGAAGCCAAAAATATCCCCCTCTTCTACTCGGAGGTTTAACCTGTCGACAACCGTAGTCTTATCATAGTTTTTGGTCAGGTTGACCGTCTGTACTACCAATTGTTTCGCCAAGTTACTCACCGCCTGCCTAATCGTCGGAATAAAACTACCAAGCCGGCTATAACCGCCACCGCAATGCCGATACCAGCCCCGCCCCAAAGGGTAGATGTTACCACGGTTACCCTGAGTTCTATGTTATAAGTTGCCTTTTCGCTGCTTATCCTCAGGATAACGTGATAGTCACCGGCTATCGTTTTCGCCGGTGGGGTTACTACTACGTCCACCTCCTGTTTAAGCCCCGGTTCCAGCGAGTCTACCTTGTAAGGGGTGAAGGTTATACTCCACCCCTCTGATTTGGTTGATGCAAAGCTGATATTCTCAAGGGTTCCCGTCCCGTAGTTCTCCAGTATGATGGTTATATGATTGTCCTGGCCAGCCCTGGCATCCATGTTATACCGTAATGTGTCGGTAGACGCATACAGCTGATAAGTAGGCGGTATCTCGGTTACCACTGCCGTAAGCTTAACACTTTCCTTCAGTTCGCCTGAACCGGCGCTGAATGTCGCCACATAGTCACCCGGCTCGGGTAGCTCCCATGATGGTGGAGCAATTATAACCTTGACTTTATCGGGGTATGTCTGCCCCGGCTCCAGGGTGATGCTCTCTATCAAGAATTCCCCGTACGAAGGCATAATTATTCCAACCCACTCGGGAGGGGTGGTAAGGGCGAGGTCAAATGCCCTGGATTCACTATCCTGATAGACCAGTGAAACCTCAAACTCAAAGGTTGCGCCGGATACATCACGCACGACCGGATACCGAGCAGTAAGCTTAAACTCTGGTTCAGGTGGGGGTTCCTCTTCAGGCGGGGGCTCCTCCTCAGGTGGCGGTTCCTCCTGACTCGGCGGTAACCAAGCCGAGCCATTACTACCTTCCTGGGCGGCGAGCGCAACTGAGCCTCCCAGTAAGCCGCTGAGCATGGCAAAGAGTAGGACAAGACAAAGCAGATAACGAGTTGCTCTAAACCTATTCATAAATCATCCTCCCTTCGGGTTCTTGACGTGCTGGCTACTTTTAGCATTGTGTCAAATTTGATATGTAGTATATCTCTTGCTAAGAATTAATTCAAGTTTTGCTAG
Organism: Dehalococcoidales bacterium; assembly: GCA_034430355.1. Taxonomy (GTDB): domain Bacteria; phylum Chloroflexota; class Dehalococcoidia; order Dehalococcoidales; family E44-bin46; genus E44-bin46. Next base: position 1,100 of record DAOUFA010000010.1, on the reverse strand, counting down.
ATTTGAGCATCTATGTAACCTTATATGGTTTGGCCGGTCTATCCCATATGATGAAACAAAATTGTTAAGATGTTGTTAAGTTAGGCCTAAAATTAAGTTTTTAGATTGAGCATCTACGTGAAATAGGCTATAATTCTGGCGATAATGCACTATATTGGCGTAGATATAGTAGAAATAGACCGCATTGAAAAGGCGATAGCCTGTTGGGGAGAGCGATTCCTTCATCGCCTATATACTGATTCTGAACTCAAGCTGTGCGGCAACAATTCCTCATCTCTGGCTACCCATTTTGCTGGTAAGGAGGCAGTGATTAAAGCATTAGGCGGGCGAAGCCGGGGTTTTAGCTGGCGAGAGATTGAGATATTATCTGACCCCAGGGGCAAACCTTTGGTTCATCTTCACGGTAATACCCAAAATCAAGCCAGTGTCCTCGGTTTAGATAATTTTGCTATCAGTCTCTCCGATTGTGAACAATATGCTATTGCCTTCGTCGTCGGCGAAGCGAAGTAAAAACTGGTTTTCCAAAGTAATAGTGAAAGGAGACATTAATGGGGTTAGCTAAACGGGCGGCTATAGGGTTTTTAGGCTTTCTTCTTTTTGTGTCTTTGTCAGCTTTTAGCTTTGGGTTTTGGGCGAATCGTACTGTTCTCAATCCTGACTTTGTTATCTCTCAGCTGGATAGGCTGGATGTGCCGTCACTGGCGGAGGGGATGCTGATAGAGCAAATTCCACAAGAAATGGGGTTTATGGCTGAGGCTCTGGATGACGTCATTACTGACCTTGAACCCTGGATGAGAGAGCAAGTAAGTACTGCTGTCTATGCTGGCTATGACTACCTCTTGGGCAAGAGTGAAAGCCTGAGCCTGGTAATTGACATGGAACCAATGAAGCAAAGTTTGAGAGAAAGTGCCTGGCAGGCTTTTTTGGCGTCGCCACCGCCAGAACTTGCCGGAATACCGCCGGCTCTGGTAGAGCCGTATTTTAACGAATATTATGGCGAGTTTTCTGAGCAGATACCAGCCACTGTTGAAATTAACGAAAGCATGATAGGCCCGGAGATTATGGCACGCCTGGAGCAGGCGAGGCGATATATTGGCTAT
>DAOUFA010000009.1:0-8388 GCA_034430355.1 Dehalococcoidales bacterium | reverse complement strand
GCCACCGGAACAGCAACAACTACTTCCTTCGGCTGACGATGGCGCACCGATTGCACTGCGGCCATCATGGTGAAGCCTGAAGCCAATCCGTCATCTATGATTATCGCTGTCCTGCCATTTACTCTAACCGGCGGTCGGTCTCCTTTGTAGAGGAGGCTCCGCTGCTTAATCTCAGCCCTTACTTTGCTCGCCTCATACTCTATCTGCTGCCGGCTCAAGTCGATTTTCCTTACTGCTTCCTCATTGAGGATAACCGTGCCATCGTCAGCAGCAGCGCCAATGCCACCTTCGGGGTTAAGAGATATGGGAATTTTACGGGAGATAATAAGGCCAAGGTCAGCTTCAAGCGCGCTGGCTACTTCCAACGCTACCGGCACACCCCCGTTAGGGATAGCAAGTACCACAACAGACTGACCACTATACCCGCGCAGCTCCGTGGCTAGCCGTCTACCAGCATCATGGCGGTTCTCAAACATAGTTTGTGATGCACCCAAATACGATTGTTCCCCTTATTTATTATTTTGCCCAATCCATCCACAGGCACAACACTTCCTATTTAAGCAGCCTAAACTCATTGACATCGACCAGGCCGAGGTCGGTGAGGCGCAGTTCGGGGATTACCGGTAGAGCCAGGAAGGAAAGAGTGGAGAAGGGCGATTTTAGAGTGGTGCCTAAGTCCCTGGCGAGCTGCTCCAGCTTTTCCAGCTTATCTACCACTACCTCTAATGGTTGGTCGGATAATAACCCAGCGATAGGCAACGCCAGGCTGGCTAATACCCTGCCCTCAGCCGCCACTACCAGACCACCGTTTAACCTCTCAATCTCTTTAACCGCAATAAATATGTCCTTATCATTAGTCCCGACGGCAATAATATTATGGGAATCATGGGCAATGGAGGAAGCCAGAGCCCCCTTCTTCAAGCCGAAGCCCTTAACCAGCCCCAGGCCGATATTACCCGTAGCCTTGTGCCTCTCCACTACCACCAGCTTCAGAATATCCCGACCGGTATCAGGCACAATAACACCATCTAAGACCTTGACCCTTTCCATCCTTTTCCTGGTAATTATCTGGTCAGGGACAATCTCAATCACCGGCCCGGTTTCTCCCGAGGCTAAAAGCTTCAATGCCTCTATATTGAAGGGCTTAATATTCACCGTATTGGCTAGCCCCCGGCTAGCCTGATATAAGGGGAACAGGGGTTTCCCCTGTCTGGCTACCAGGCGACCCCGGTAGAAGACCATATCTACTGAGAGGTTAGACAGTTCGTCAATGACAATTAGATTAGCCTGATAGCCAGGGGCGATAGCTCCCAGCCTGTCTAGCCTGAAATACTCGGCGGGATTAATCGTCGCCAGCTGAATTGCCCGCACCGGGTCAAGACCGCGCTTTATTGCCTTGCGCACCACAGCATCAATATCCCCGTCCCTGAGCAGGTCAAGGCAACTACGGTCATCAACGACAAACATACACCGTTTATAGGTCTTATCGGTAACCAGGGGAAACAGAGCATCCAGGTTCTTCTCGGAAGAGCCCTCCCTAATCATGACATACATCCCCCGCCTTAGCTTCTCCCTAGCCTCCTCCAGAGAGGTAGACTCATGGTCGGAGAGAATGCCAGCGGCAATATAGGCATTAAGGTCCTCCCGGCTAACACCCGGGGCATGACCATCAATAACCTTACCCCGGGCAAGGTTAATCTTAGTCAGGACACTTTCGTCTCCACTGAGCACACCGGGGAAATTCATTACCTCCCCCAGCCCAATACAGCCCTTCCATCTAAGAAGCCGACGAATAGTTTCCGGCTCAAGACTGGCGCCTGAGGTCTCCAGAGGGGTCGCTGGCACACAGGAGGGAGCCATTAAGAAAAGGTCAAGGGGCAAGCGGCGGGCACAGCCCAGCACATATCTGATACCATCCAGCCCGCAAACATTGGCTATTTCGTGGAGGTCGGTTACCACCGCCAGGGTGCCTCGTGGCACCACTGCCCGAGCATATTGACCAATATCAAGCATAGAGCTTTCTATATGGGTATGCCCGTTAATAAGACCCGGGGCAAGGTATCGGTTGCCTAAGTCCAGAACCTGCTTTGCCCGGTGATAGTCCCCTATTCCAGCAATCCTATCTCCACAAATAGCTACATTACCCGGCTCAACCTCACCAGAAAAGACATTCACCACCCTGGCATTAGCCAGGATAAGGTCAGCAGGAACTTCACCTCTAGCTACCGAGATTAGGAGATTATTTATCTACCTCACCCCCTTTAAGCACCCAGAAAAATCTTCGATTTTCCTGGGGACCCGCTTTAGGTTTTTATTTGGAAACCCTATCCCCTTTATCCCCCTTCCCCTTGATAAGGGGGAGGGGGAATGGTTATATAAGAGAGGATTTTTACCCCACAAAAACTTCGTTTTTGCGGGGACCCCGTATTCGCCTCTCTTTAACTCCCTTTTAGCATCTACTCCTTAATATGGAGGGGGGAGATTTTGTTAAGAGGGGCTGACGCCCCTCTTAAACACCCCCATTGGGTCAGGCTCTTTAACAAGGGAAAGTAATTTCTTTAGATGGGCTTCGCCCCTTCAAACTACCCCTGATAAACGACTGAAATTAGGTGAGCCAGTTTGGGTAACACTAATTCTCAACCTCAACAAAACATATATCGGGGAGGTAACGAAACCTCTCATCCCAGTCTATACCATAGCCAACTATGAACTTATTGGGAACGGTGAAACCCAGATAGTCAATAGCCACCGGAATCTTTCGCCGAGAAGGCTTATCGGTCAGGGCACAAAGCTTTAACGAGGCGGGCTTCTTCTGCCCCAGGTAATCTAGAAGGAAGGAAATAGTGAGTCCGGTGTCGACTATGTCCTCAATTACCAGTACATCCCTGCTCTTAACTTCAGCACCAAGCCCCTTAACTACCCTAATCTGCCCCGAACTCTCCCTCCCCCGGCCGTAGCTGGATAGGGTGATAAACTCCACTTCCAGCGGGAAGTCAAGGAGTCGAATCAGGTCAGCCATAAACATAAAGGAACCTTTAAGAATACCTATCAAAAGGGGGTTTTTGCCGTGATAATCCTGTCTAATTTCAGCCGCCAGCCGGTTAACGGTAGCTTCCACTTCGTCCCTGGTGAAAAGAATATGGGGTTTAGGTTGAGCAATCATACTATTTGGGATTATAGCCTCTATCCTTAGTCCTGTCCAGCCGAGCCAGGCAACGACGAGAGTCTTCAGCGTCTGAACAAACCGTCAAATCGTTACTGGAGAGAGATACGTCCCTGGCAGAGAGCAACCATTTCCTGCTCTGAGGCTTATACTGGTTTTTGCAAACAGAACTACTTTAGTGTATAATATCCACGGTGGTTTCAGTTTAGGTTATTACATACTTAGTTAAATTAGTTTTGATTTGCCCAAGTAGTGGATGACCTACCCAAACCAACTATTTAAAAGAGAGGAGGTCATCCAATGAGTTTTCAGGAGAAGTCAATCGAGTGTTCCGATTGTGGGGCTACCTTCACTTTCAGCGTTGAGGAGCAAGAGTTTTTCGCATCTAAAGGCTATACCAACGATCCCAAGCGCTGTCCTTCGTGCCGTGAAGCCAGGAAGGCAGAACGTTACGGGAATAGTGGCTATGGCTCAAGGTCTCGACGCCAAATGTTCCCCGCAGTATGTGCCCAGTGTGGCAAAGCCACAGAAGTGCCATTTGAGCCTCGCGAAGGTAGGCCAGTGTACTGTAGCGATTGCTACAGAACGGTCAGACTCAGCCAATAACCCTGGCTTATAATCTTAAGAGCTTAAGAGCATACATAGGCTGGAATCCCTGGCTTATGTATGCTCTAGCTAGAATGTGTTGGTATGTTATGTCGTTAGAAGTTTGGATACGCGACGGTGAATCCCAAGATTCCCTGTTGCGGCGCTTTCAAAGGATGGTGCAGATGAGTGGGGTTCTGCGCGAGGCAAAAGGCCATCGCTATTTCTTATCCAAGAGAGATGCTGCCCGCCTGAAAGAAAAAAGGAGCGCAAGGCGGAGGCGAGTTGGGAAGTAGGAATGGATAGCGCAGATAATACTTGGCTGCGCAGATGATTGGGGACTAACTGCGAAGAAATATCCACTTTGCGTATTGGCGAGAAATATTTGGCGAATTATTGAACAATTCAAGGGGGAGCAATATGAACATCTACGTGGGGAACTTATCGTATGAGGTGACTGAAGAGGAATTGCGGCAAGAATTCACGGCTTTTGGAGAGGTGGCATCTGTAAGCATTATAACAGACAAGTATACTGGGCGACCTAAGGGGTTCGGGTTTGTTGAAATGCCATCAGTGTCTGAAGGCCAAGCTGCAATTACTGGCTTGGACGGGAAAACACTAAGGGATAGGACACTGAAAGTTAGTGCCGCCCGCCCCCGTCCCGACAGTGGAGGTGGCAGGTTTGACGAAGGAAGACAGCGAAGATACTAAATCGTCCGGTCATCATCTATAGCTCTTTTAACATATAGGTAGATTTAGCCTAAGAACTGACCTTCTTTGAACAGCCCACAATTTTTATGTAACAATCAGCCATTTTGTGCAAGCTAGAAGTCTAGCCCACAGGCTGCGGCGACTACGATCTTTCCAGCACCTAACTACTACCGCTTTTATCAATGTTTTCCTTAGGCATAACGATTATATGAGGCACACCGGTTACCTGATGCGGCTCCACCCTAACCGATGCCGAAAAAACCTCCTTTATTCGGGTCTCGGTTAAGACCTGAGCCGGAGTCCCATCAGCCGAAACCCTGCCCTCCTTAAGCAGGACTAAGCGGCCAAAGTAAAGTGCCGCCAGGTTGAGGTCATGCATAGCCCCGATAACAGTCAGCCCTCGTTCAACATTAAGTCTTCTTATCAGCTCCAGGATTTCTATTTGATGGGCGATATCCAAATGCACTATTGGCTCATCAAGAAGTAGCAGTTTGGGCTGCTGAGCCAGCGCCATAGCCAAGATGACCTTCTGTCGCTCCCCACCACTTAACTCGTCAAAGCGTCGTTCCCTCAGCTCAGTGATACCGACCAACTCTAAGGCATTAGCCACCAATTGCCTATCAGCCTTACTTTCCCCGCCAAAGGCTTTAAGGAAAGGAATTCGCCCCAGGGTTACTACCTCATTGACGGTAAAGGCAAAGGGGATGTGGAATTGCTGGGGCACCACTGCCACACTACAGGCTATAGACTTTCGGCTCAACTGGCTTAAACTAGAGCCATCCAGCCTAATCTCTCCCCTCTTGGGTTTAAGGACACCGCTGGCTAGTTTAATCAGGGTCGTCTTGCCTGAGCCATTAGGTCCGATTAAGCCCACCATCTCGCCAGCCTTAATAAAAAGGTTAATGTTATGTAAAACCAAGCCGTTAAGATAGGAAAAGTAAACCTGACGAACCTGTAAGCTAACCATTAGAAAGCATACTCCCTTCTAGTACGTCTTAGCAGATAGAGAAAGAATGGAGCACCAATAATAGCCGTAATAACTCCCACTGGAATTTCCACCGGGGCTAGTATGATACGGGCAACAAGGTCAGCAATAATCAAAAAGCCGGCACCGGCTAATGCTGAAGCTGGTAACAGCAGCCGATGGTCTGGCCCCAGACTCAGGCGCACGGCATGAGGCACCACCAGTCCGACAAAACCAACTAGCCCACTAATAGAAACCGCCGTTGCCGTAAGCAACGAACCCAAAGCCAGGATGCGAATTTTATCCTTCTCCACCTCAATGCCTAGATAGGCAGCCCCCTCCTCACCTAGAGAAAAGGCATTCAAATGGAAAGCAAAAAATCGGGCGCCGATGATACCCCCGATGACCAGCGGGGCGATAACAGCCAGCTGTCCCCAGCTAGTTACCGAGATATTACCCATAAGAAAGGAATAAACTGAGTGAATGTTTAGGTTTAGCCTGCCGCTTATTGACATCAGAAACATCATAACTGCCGCCAGCAGAGAACTGACCACAAATCCGGCTAGGAGCATACTTATGATAGGTGTCTTGCCACCTACCCGGGCTAGATTATAGACTAAAATCACGGTAACCAAGGCACCACCAAAAGCAGCCATTGGCACCAAGCCAAAACCAAGGAAAACCAGATTTATGGGCAGCATCATAGCTAAGGTAGCCCCTAAAGCGGCACCGGCTGAGGTCCCGATGATATAGGGGTCAGCCATAGGATTGCGCAATAAACCCTGAAACAGCACCCCGGCGGTAGCCAGAGCGGCACCGACCAAAGCACCACTTATTACTCGGGGTAGTCTAATCTGAAAAATAATTGTTTCATCCACCGCCCTCCAGGTGGAGGGAAAATCAAAAACAGCTAACTTATTAAGCGCCATCTTTAATATATCAGGTAAGGGGACGTTTACCGCACCGAAGGCATTAGCCAGAAACAGTGCCAGCACCAAACCCCCGCCTAATAGAAGTAAAACCAAAACCAGCCGATTTCTACGCCTTAGCTTAATAAGCATTTTTCTAAACCTAGCTAATAATCAAAGTGGTGCCTTAACCACCAGTAAATGTAAAAATCCCCTCGTTGGCAGAACAAGGGGATTTCGAAATCTATAACCAGATTCCCCCATCTCCGCGGAGGTAATAAAGGGTGAGGCTGGCGTTCTGACTTCTGAGGGATATAACCCTCAGTTACAGCAGGCGGGACTGTGCCGGATTTTCACCGGTCTTGCCTTCCATTTGAGCCCTCGCTTACGCTCAGGCGCCCCTATAATTCCTTATTTAATTTGTTAACAGCATATCAAAAAGGCGAACCGTCGTCAACTTAACCTTTTAATTTGCTGTCATTATTCCCACCGTGATAAACTGGATAAAGCCAAGGCGTTCTGAATGAGAATACTAATAACTAATGATGATGGAATATTTGCCCCCGGGCTGTGGACACTGGTCAAGGAATTAAAGAACATCGCCCAGGTAGTAGTCGTAGCTCCAGATAGAGAACAGAGCGCCATAGGCACTGCGGTAACCCTGCGCCAGCCACTGAGGGTACAAAGAGTAAGACCTCTGGTGCCTGAAGTAGAAACCTACTCGGTAGAAGGCACGCCGGCGGATAGTGTCATCCTGGCTTTAGGTAAACTGGTTACAAACAAGGTGGACCTGGTCATTTCGGGCATAAACCAGGGATCAAATCTGGGCGACGATGTACTTATCTCAGGGACAGTAGGGGCGGCCTGGCAAGGCTACCTGCGTGGTCTCCCCGCCTTCGCCATCTCAGTAGCCGTAGCCGATAATCTCTACCTGGATAATGGCGCTAGATTAACGGCACTGTTGGCTAAAAGGATTGAATCTATTTCCCTGCCGACCAATATTTTCCTCAATATAAACATACCCAACTTACCCCTGGCCAAGATTAAGGGGGTAAAGATTACTCAATTAGCCAGTGAAAGTCATACTGACACAGTTGAGGAAGGATTTGATGGGAAACGGGAATACTATTGGCTGATACGTCAAAAGGTAAACACGGACGCAGACAGGAAAACAGACATATGGGCAATAGAACAAGGAAATATCTCCATCACTCCCTTACATACTAAGCCGGTCAATAAGCCTTTACCCTCCGTCCTCAACAGCCTGTGTTCTAACCTTCTTCAGGAGTTGCTGAAAACCTAGACACAAGAATTACTACCATAACCTGAAATAGCTGGGATTCTAAAAGAAGAGGCGAGGGAATATCCCCCGCCTTTTCAGTTAGCATTTTATTTTAGCTTATAGTCTGGTGGCTATCAGCGTAAAGGGCTAGGTTGTATGACTTGTTTGTTATCAACCTCAAGTCCGCCGTCAACCACCAAGGTATGACCGGTGACATGGGAAGATTCATCAGAGGCTAAAAACAAGGCGGCATAGGCAACTTCCTCCGGTCTACCCATCCGACCCTGAGGTATTATCGCGGCAAAACCCTCCTGCTCCTCTTTAGACGCAGTCAACGCCATCGGCGTAGCAATAATACCAGGGTTGAGAGCATTAACCCGAATGTTCTTTTTAGCCAGCTCCATTGCCGTCACTCTGGTTAAGGCCAGTACTCCCCCCTTAGAGGCGCAATAGGCGCCTAGATTGCGGGTGCCTCTATCTCCACACTGGGAAGCAGCATTGATTATTGACCCTTTGCCTGCCTTGAGCATCTCGGGGATAGCATACTTCATCCCCAGCCAGATACCCTTGAGATTAACCGCCATAATCCTGTCCCAGTCCTCCTCGGTGATGTTTTCGGTGAAGGCTGCCCTAGCCAGAATACCAGCGTTATTATAGATAACATCCAATTTCCCATAGGTATCTACAGTTGTCCTGACCATATTTTTGACATCGGCGGCTTTAGAGACATCAGCCTTAATAAATATAGCCTCGCCACCAGCCTGCTTAATCGTCT
>DAOUFA010000008.1:0-2931 GCA_034430355.1 Dehalococcoidales bacterium | reverse complement strand
TGCAGTCCCTGGGGGATAGGAACTGCTCTTCGTGGATATGGAGTTTCCCCGGGGGTGGGATATGGCTATCCCTATTACAGGGGGGCAGGAGCACCCTATCCCTTTTATGGAGCACCAGCTACTGCTCCCGGAGCACCACCCTTTACTCCCGGGATGACCCGAGAACAAGAGCTTGATTTTCTGAGGAACCAAGCCCAAGCTGTTAAGGGACAATTGGAGCAAATAGAAGCCAGAATGCATGAGCTTGCGACAAGGGAGAAATAGTGTGAGAATTGCTATATCAGCCACTGGACCAACCCTTGATGCTGAGGTGGATTCTCGTTTTGGCAGATGTCCCTACTTCATCATTGCCGACCCCGATACAATGCAGTTTGAGGCTCTGGAGAACTCCAGCGCTATGGCTGGTGGTGGGGCAGGAATCTCCGCCGGTCAGATGATTGCCAGTAAGGGAGTAGAGGCAGTCCTCAGCGGCAACTATGGCCCTAACGCCTACCAGGTATTGTCTGCTGCCGGGCTTCGACTAATAACTGGAGTCTCAGGGAAAGTACGAGACGCCATTCAAGCCTACAAGTCAGGTCAGTTTCAAGCTACTTCGCAACCCACTGTAGATGCTCACTTTGGCATGGGCGGTGGTATGGGCACGGGTGGAGGAATGGGGATGGGCAGAGGTATGGGCATGGGTCGAGGAATGGGGATGGGCAGAGGTATGGGCATGGGTCGTGGTATGGGAGCTGGTATGATGCCTGGAGCAGCCCAGACACCCCAGCCGACAAGCCCGGAGCAAGAACTGCAGATACTCAAAGCTCAATTACAGGCGCTGACGCAACAAATATCTGATGTCCAGCGCCATATTGAAGAGCTGGAAAAGAAAGAGGGGTGAGGCTCATGCCAATATATGAATACCAGTGCCCCCAATGTGAGAACAAGTTTGAGGTGCGTCAATCCATTGGAGAGGATGGCTCTAAGTTGACCTGTCCCAAGTGCGGTACCCCAAACCCGAGGAGGCTCTTTTCCTCATTTTTCAGTCCGGGTTCAAGCAGAGTTGAGCCCTCACAAATAAGCTACCCTACCTGTAGTTCTGGAGTTTGCGGGCTCCCGCCAATGGAATAAAAGCTATTATTTTTAGTGGAGGTGTAATTATGCCTAGAGGAGATGGAACCGGACCTCCTGGGGGAGGTGGTTCAGGAAGTGGAGGAGGTATTGGCCGTGGGGGAGGGGGTAGAGGCAGAATGGAAGGAACACGCCCCGGGGCTGGACCGGGAGGGGAGTGTGTATGCCCTAATTGTGGAGCCAAGGCTCCCCATCAAGTAGGGGTCCCCTGTTATAACTTGAGTTGCCCCAAGTGTGGAGCAAAGATGATGAGGCCATAAGTTGATAATATCTGTTGCCAGTGGAAAGGGTGGCACCGGGAAAACCCTGGTCGCTACCAGTTTAGCTTTAGCACTACAAAATCAAGAACCGGTGCAGCTCCTTGACTGTGATGTCGAGGAGCCTGATGCTCATATCTTATTAAAACCTCAGTTTAGTCATCAGCAAACGGTCTCTATACCTATTCCGAAGGTAGATGAAGCAAAGTGTAATTATTGTGGTAAATGTGCCCAGGTCTGTGCCTACAATGCTATTGCTGTGATAAAGAAAAAGGTGCTTATTTTCCCTGAGCTTTGTCATGGCTGTGGAGCTTGCACTTATCTCTGCCCTGAAGATGCTATCTCCGAGGAGGGTAAGGAGATAGGAATTTTGGAATTTGGTCAGGCTGGGGGGATTGAATTCATTCACGGCCAGCTAGCTATCGGTGAGATTGCCGCTCCTTATGTAGTCAAAGAGGTAAAAAAGCATATCAATCGGCAAAGACTGGTCATTATTGATGTTTCCCCTGGAACCTCCTGTCCCGTTGTTGAAGCAGTAAAAGACAGCGATTTCTGCTTGCTGGTGACTGAACCCACCCCCTTTGGTCTCAATGACTTGACTCTGGCAGTAGATATGCTAAACAAGATTGATATACCTTGTGGCGTAGTTATTAATCGTGATGGTGCTGGAGATAGTAAGGTTGAGGAGTATTGCCACCGGGAAGGTATTCCCATTCTGCTGCGGATTCCACTGGATATTAAGATTGCCCGGCTATACTCCAGGGGTATTACCCTGGTGGAGGGAATGCCACAGTGGCGGGAAGCATTCCTCAAGCTTCTGGCTAAAGTTAGGCGAATATTAAACGACAAGAGAAAATCTGAATGAAAGAGGTTGTGGTCTTAAGTGGCAAGGGTGGAACCGGGAAGACAAGTATTGTTGCTTCCTTGGCTTCCCTGGCTAGAAGTAAGGTCATGGTCGACTGTGATGTAGATGCTGCTGACCTCTATTTGCTCCTCCAGCCAGTTACTCAACAAAGGCAGGAGTTTTGGAGTGGACAAAAGGCAGTTATAGACATAGACAGGTGCACCCGGTGCGGGCTTTGCCAGGAAGTATGTCGCTTTGATGCTATAACCGATGAATTCCAGGTTGACCCTATCTCTTGTGAAGGCTGCGGCTTCTGTTGCCAGGTATGTCCTGAAGAGGCTATCACTATGCAAGAGAATCTCTCAGGGCACTGGTTTATCTCTGAAACAGGCTACGGACCCTTGGTCCACGCTAGGTTAGGAGTGGCTCAGGAGAATTCGGGGAAGTTAGTGGCGCTGGTCAGGCAAGAGGCTAAGCTGGTTGCTGAAAAGCGGGGGCTTGATTATATTATTAGTGATGGCCCACCGGGCATCGGCTGCCCGGTTATCTCTTCCATATCCGGGGTGAATTTGGCGGTTATTGTTACCGAGCCAACCCTATCCGGCATGCATGACCTGGATAGGGTTATTGGTGTTTGTCATCATTTCACTGTTCCTGTTATAGTTTGTATTAACAAGTATGACCTGAATGAAGATAACAGTCATCAAATTGAAAGCTATT
>DAOUFA010000007.1:0-7333 GCA_034430355.1 Dehalococcoidales bacterium | reverse complement strand
GTAGTGGACATTAGCGCCGATTTCAGGCTGAAGGATGCTAATGAATACCTGCGGTGGTATGGTTTTACCCACCCCGCCCCAGAACTACTGAAGCAAGCAGTATATGGTCTAACCGAGCTATACCGGTCTCAGGTTGCCTCTGCCCAGCTGGTAGCCAACCCTGGTTGCTACCCCACCGGGGCAATCCTAGCTCTAGCCCCAGCAGTCAAGGCAGGTATAATTGAGCCTGACATTATTATTGATAGCAAATCGGGTGTATCTGGAGCCGGCAGAAGCCTCAGCCTACAAACTCACTTTACCGAAGCTAATGAAGATGCTGCCGCCTACGCTTTAGACGGGCACAGGCATTTGCCTGAGATTGTTCAGGAACTAAAACTGCTTAGTCCCCAACAGCCGCTTTCAATAACCTTTGTCCCCCATATAATACCAATGACCAGGGGGATATTAACTACCGGCTACGCCCGCCTAGCCTTGGATAAACTGTCGGTTGACAAAAAAGGCAGGGAGGAACTATTTCAGCTCTATCAAGACTTCTACCAGGATGAACCCTTTGTCAAGGTAGTTGAATTTCCTCCCCACACCAAGCACACCTGGGGAAATAACCTCTGCCTCATTCACCCCACCATTGACACTAGGACAGGGAGGCTGGTGGTTATTAGTGCCACTGACAATCTGGTTAAAGGAGCAGCAGGGCAAGCCATCCAGAATATGAACCTTATGCTGGGCTTACCTGAAACTACTGGCCTTGAAGCGCTGGCAGTTTATCCCTGAAAGTCCATCACCTAGCAGCAGTATGTGAAGCCAATATGCTTAGAGCTTGGCTTACATCAATTTATCCAAGAACCACGTTTCTTATAATAAGTGTAGCTGCGATACACAAGAGCACAATACCAAATGTTCTCCTGATGATTGGTGATTTCATTCTCCCCGCCATTATCCTTGAGCCGATTTGACTGCCACCAATCACGGCTGCGATACAAGGACCCCAGATAGCCCAGTTGGGTCTTGCCGCCATTGCCAGGTGTGATATGAAGCCGGAGGTTGCTGACATGGTAACTGCTAGAAATGAAGTGGCAACGGCGTTCTTTGCCTCTAAACCCATCATGTATAAAGTAGGCACCACAAAAGAACCCCCACCTCGACCAATGAGACCAGCCAGGAAACCGATGCCACTGCCAGCAGAAACTCCCCAAATAGTAAACTTTCTTTGGGAAGGCTGACCTATTTTAGGCCTCCAGCCCGAAAGCATTAGGGTAGCGGCACCTATAGTAAATAGAGCAAAACAAAGTATCAGCGTCTTAGCCGGCAGGTTCACATTAACCAGAGTACCAACAGGAGCTAGAGTAACCATCGCTGCCCCTAGAATGAGACCTACTCGCCACTGCACCAGCCGATTGCGGACATAGGTGGTAGTGGCTGATGAGCTGGTGACAACATTCAGTAGCAAGCCTAGTGGGATGGCTTCCGTCTTAAAATCCATCCCCAGCCAGAAGAGAATAGGGATATAGACCTGGGAACCTCCCATTCCCAACATGGAAAACCCGAAGGCGATACAAAAAAATACCGGCGGCGCAAAATGAACAGCATCCATTCTGAATCTGCGGTAAGCTAGTTCTGGAACAGGCAAATGGTAAAAATTAGCTCAGGGCTTCTCTGGCTCAGCCCCCTTAAGTAGAATGTAGTCATGCGTAGTGCCTTTAGCTCCCTTAAGCTCTAAGCAGTCAACAATAGCTTTATATTTGCCACCTAATAGCCCGTCGCCAATGATATATGCCCCTTCGGCAGCTTCCTTGGCTACCCGAGCCTGTCTTCCTACCTTTCGCACCTTTCCGAATTTAGAGAGCTTAACCGCCAGTGTCTCAGCAATCTCGGGGATGCCAGAGAGCCTACCCGAAAGTAGAATTTCTCTTGGTTTCTCCACAGAGACCGTTATAACTGCTACCCCTTTGACTATACTTTCCAGGAGCATATTCCAGGCTTCTTGATATTTGTGGTGCTCCTTAGCCAGCTCCTCAGGGGTTAAGTCATCCTTTCCTGCCATATCCCGGGCGCCGCCGCTAAAAAGCACTATCCCGGGGAACTTCCCCAGGCGCACCGCTAGCTCAGAATCCATACCCCCCAAGGTGATGAAGCCGGGGCCGCCTGATGTCCCCCCCCAACCATCAACTATCTTGCCATCGGCAACACCGATTACAGCATTAAAAGCATAACCTATCTCGGCGAGGATGAAAGAGGTCTGATTGTAGTCTATACCGTAAAGCTCTGCCTGGTCTCTAATTGCCAGGGCGACACAGCATACTTTATCCGCAGTGCCCATGTCCATCTTGTTGGCTTTCCTATAGGCAGGCACAGTGGGGAGGTGAATGACGCCTGGGGTGAAATAAACCGGGAAGCCTTTAGACTGCATCAGCCGGATAACCATCCTGATGCCATCATATAACGGAATACTCTTATCATCAGGTACCATCAGGGTTAGTTCCCTTTCAGTTACATCTTTGATAGGGGTTACAGGCAGGCCATAACCAGAGGGACCGACTATCATATCCAGCGGGAAGACACTTCTAACCGTATCCAGGAGTACTTTAGGGTTTTGGGCAACCTCAGGCACAGGCACGGAAGTATCCAGGATAATCTTTTCCCCATCCATACCAAAGAAATCAAAACTCCCAGTCCCGGGGTCAATGCCTATAATTCTCATCTTATCTCCTCCCTGACGGCTAATTTAAGGCTTAACGGGCAAACAGGGTCGGAGGCAAACCAGTCCCCGGTGAGGACAAAGGTTCGGGAGCGACACCCTTTGCAGTCTTCTAGATACTGACAACTGCGACAATATCCGGTTCTGGTTTTTGAATCTTTAATCTGGTGAAGAAAAGGGGAGGTAAGCATATCATCCCAGATTTCACCCAGTGGTCTATCATTGACATTACCGACGGTCATCGGGGGAAAGCTACAGGGTTTCACCCCACCGTCGGTCTCAATGAAAATATATTCGCCAAAAATGCAGGCTGAAGTAGAGGAAACTACAATCCCGGTACCCACTGCTGGCTTCTGAGCCAGCAGCCCCCATTCTTTTACTGTAGCCCAGAAGAATGGTTCATCAAAGAAGAACTCCACCCCTGTTTCCTGCGCCGCCTGGCAAGCAAGCTTGATGGCTTCTCCATACTCCTCAGGGGTGAGGAGCTTCTGAAGAAAGTCCTGACATGGCTTGAGCCCGATAATGGTTACCCTTTTTACTCCGATTGACGCCGCTAACTCAAAGAGTCCTGGTATTTCTTGGTAATTCATTTTGAGAAGGGTGGTATTTATTGCCTCCAGGAGACCTTCTCTGGCATAAGTGCGAGCCGATTGAATCACCTTGTCAAAATCAGCTCCATCCCTTATCGCCTCGTAGGTTGCCTTGGTTGCTCCGTCAATACTGACCATTACCTTTATCCCTAGTTGCTTAAGAGCACCAATTATTTGGGGACTAACCAGCATACCGTTAGTAATCAGGTGAACCTCAAGCCCTCTTTGTCGCATCAAGCCTAATAGCTCAAACAGGTCAGGGCGAAGGAGTGGCTCTCCGCCTTCAACAATGACCCAACCAGGTTCTAGCTCGGCTATCTCAGCGATAAGCTTCTTGGCTCTCTCAGTTGAGACCTCCCCTTGGGGAAAACCACGACAATGCTTACAGCTCAGATTGCATTTAGATGTTATTGCCCAATCTACAAAGTAGGGGGATTTGCTTTCGCCCAAAAGATAAACTCCTCAGATTCTTTAAGTCTCTGCCAGCTAAAAGGCAGTATAGCTGGTGGCAGGGGCGAAAATCAAGCTGGCTCAAGAGAGATTGTTTAGAAACCTATCCCCCTAGCCCCCTTCCCTTATTAATTTGTTAAGGGAAGGGGGAGCGCAGTAAGAGAGGGGCAAAGCCCCTCTCTTAAATCTCTTCCCCCACGATAGGAATATATATCCATATTAAGGAGAGTCAAAGGGAGGCGGAGCCTCCCTTATATAACCAATTCCCCCTCCCTTATGAAGGGAGGGGGATAAAGGGGGTGGGTTAATAAATATCTAAAGGGGGTGAGGTCAATAAACAATCTGCTCAAGATATTGTCTACTGACTCTGCCTCTGTTATGCTTGACTATAGGATGAGAAGGTCAGCCAGCGACATCAACGCCGGCGCCAGTCCTAAGGAGTTTGGGCGGGTTGACTATGTCAAGATTACCATCTTCGGCATGGCCATGACCGCCCTGTGGAGCAGCCTGCACAGCATTATTCTGCCGCTGCGGATAGCCGACTTCATTCCTGTGGGCAAGCAGGCTACCTACCTCACCCTGCTTACCGTTCCCGGCTTACTCCTGGCTATAGCTACCCAGCCAATAGCCGGGGCATTTAGTGACCGCTCCGGCTTAAGGTGGGGGCGCCGACGACCCTTCATCCTTATCGGCGCTATAGCCACGCTGTCATTTCTACCTGGAATAGGCCTGGCGGGCAGGCTGTCTATCCTTTTTGCCATTTACTATCTGCTGCAGATTAGCACTAATACCGCACTGGGCCCATATCTAGCCTTTATTCCCGACCTGGTACCGGAGGGGAAGAGGGGACGAGTTTCCGGAGTAAAGGGCTTACTCGAGATAGCCGGGGCGGGGGTCGCCATATGGTTAATCGGTAACCTAATGGGTAACTACTCTATCGGTGAGGGAGGCTGGTGGCTATGGCTGAGCCTGGGCATACTGGCGGCTCTCTTCTTGAGCACCATGATAGCTACCGTGGTCACGGTTAAGGAAAAACCGGGAGCCGGTGGGGCCAAGTTGCCTTCACTATCCACGCTATATAGAACTTTCAGGATTGATATTAAGGCAACGCTGTATAGAAGTTTCAGGATTGATGTTCAGGCGAACCCTGACTTTATCCGGTTTCTACTGTCCCGTCTCTTTTTCATTATCCCGTTGACAGCCTTTCAGGCATTTGGGTTGTATTTTTTCCGGGATTACTTCGGTGTCGCCAACCCCTCCGCCGTCATGGGCAACTTCACTCTAGTGTCCAGTCTTTGTATGGTAGGTATGGTCTACCCTGCTGGCTTTCTGTCCGACAGGTTCGGACGCAAACCAATTGCCCTTACCTCGGGGCTTATTGCCGCTCTGGGAATCGGGCTACTATTCTTCTTCCGAAGCTACGAGTTCATTTTAATTGCCGCCATCCTTATGGGAATTGGCTTCGGCGGTCTTTGGGCCAGTAACTGGGCTCTGGCAACAGATGTGGTACCCAAAGATGAAGCCGGGAAATACATCGGTCTGACCAATCTGGCTAGTGCCGGCGGCTCAGCCCTAGCCCGCCTCCAGGGACCGATGATTGACTTCTTTAATGCCCGTCGCTTTGGCCTGGGCTACACAGCTATGCTTACAACTTGTTTTACATCTCTTATTGTTAGTTCAGTGTTGCTAAGGTGGATTAAAAAAAGGTAATGGAAAAGGTAATGGTATCCACCCGGCACCGACACAGGCTACGACGGTGTAGGCCAAGCTTCTACCTGCCAAGCATATCAGGAAGAACTTCCATAACGGGAAACGGAGGGCACCGGCAGCTATCCCGGTTATGTCAAAAGGGAAAAGGGGCACCAGGTTAAAACCAAAGATAATAATACCTCCCCACCTCTTTACCCAACGCTCTGCCCTGGCATACATCTGGCGCTTTTGCAGAAACCCCCGTCCACTGTAGCCGGCCATATAGCCGGTTAGCTCGCCGATAGCTGCCCCTGCCCCACCAGCCAAGCCGACCAGAGGCGGAAAGAAAATGGAGGCCAGGGGGTAATATATCCAGAAACTGGGAATGGGGACAAGGACGGTGGAGTTCCAAATCATACTGACGACAAAGACAGCGGGATAGCCATAATATTCAAAATATTCAAGCTCGGCAATCCAACCAAGCCTACCCTGGTAATAGAGTACACCGATGACAACCGAAACGGCGATGACAAAGACGAGGGCTAATATGGGAATAACCCTCCCTTTCGGAGCTTTCCCTTTAAACCAATCCCTCATCGCAATCAGCTTATTACGGCTAAATATATTACGCATTTGGTGTCCATAGTAGCACATTTCAAAGGGAAGGCATACAGGGATATAGCGTTATAGCGTTGTCGGCTGGTTCTGTGTCTGCTATACTTTAATGACGTGCCCCCATCGTCTAGAGGCCTAGGACACCGGCCTTTCAAGCCGGTAACAGCGATTCGAATTCGCTTGGGGGCATTCAGAATTTGTATCTAATTTGGGGGCTTTTTACTGACAGTATAGAGGAGGTAGGCGAAGATGAATTGTCCACGATGTAACACCGAGTTAAGGTCCGAGAATTACAAAGGCATCAAGGTTGACCAATGTCCCCAGTGCCAGGGCATGTGGTTGGACTATGGGGAGCTGGACCAATTAGAGGACATAGTGCTGGACAAGGACGAAATCAAGGGAACCATGATATTTAGCTCCTTTCAAGGCAAGCTTCCCTGTCCCAAATGCGGAGCGGCAATGCAGCGCTTCAACTACCGAGCCTATAACCTTGAACTAGACTTCTGCGAACGAGGGCACGGGACATGGCTGGACGCTGGTGAGGAAAAAAGAGTCCTGGAACTGATGGGGCAGCGAATCAAAGACCTTAAGCGAAAGGGCAAAGCTGAAGCCGAATGGGGCAATTTCCTAAAGAAGCTTCGTTCCCCTTCTTTCTTTGACAAAGTAAAGGGGTTATTCCGGAGGTAGAGTGGCTCGTTACATGAGAGCCTGTTGAGCCGAAGTGGGAGCCCGTTCTTAGACTAAATCTACCTGTACATCCGGGGCATATAGATAGTGACCGGATGATTTAGCATCTTCGTTATCTTCCCTAACCAAATCTGCCACCTCTGCTGTCGGAACGAGGGCGAGCCGCATCAACATTAAGCGCCCTGTCCTTTAGTGTTTTCCCGTTCAGGCCGGCAATTGCAGCTTGGCCTTCAGATACGGATGCCATTTCCACAAATCCAAATCCCTTAGGTCGCCCGGTATATTTGTCTGTAATAATGGTTACCGATGTTACCTCTCCAAAAGCGGCAAATTCTTGCCGCAATTCCTCTTCAGTCACCTCGTACGATAAGTTACCCACGTAGATTCTCATATTGGGGGCACTTCTGTTAACTTGTTCAGTACTTCTGTTAACTTGTTCAGTACTTCGCCCTATCCTGAACATCTTGGTCCCACATACGGGGCATACACCCTGGGTTGCTGGCTTACCATTCTTCATGGTTATCGCCTCGGCATCCTTCATTTCCCTTTTAGTCCGACACTTCACACAGTATGCTTCCATTTTATCTACCTCCCTTTTCCCTTGAAG
>DAOUFA010000006.1:0-11451 GCA_034430355.1 Dehalococcoidales bacterium | reverse complement strand
TTGCGGTGGCTATGAGTGGCGGGGTGGACTCGTCACTAGCTGCCGCCCGGCTGAAAGAAGCTGGCTATGATGTTAGCGGCGTTTATATGCAACTATGGGCAGACCACAATATCTCAGATTTAGACCACACCTGCCAGCTCCTGGATATTCCTCTCCATAAGCTCAACTTTGAGACCGAGTTTAGAAGTCTGGTTATTGACTACTTCTGCCGTGAGTATAGTCTGGGGCGAACACCAAATCCCTGCACTACCTGTAATCAGCACATCAAATTCGGTCTCCTCCTTGACCGAGTACTGGAAATGGGGGCTGACTACTTAGCCACCGGGCACTATGCCCGAATTGAGCACTCACCGAACGGCTACAGCCTGTTAAAGGCAGTTGACACGACCAAAGACCAATCCTATTTCCTCTACACCCTGGGGCAAAAGGAACTTCAACATTTGCTGCTGCCTTTAGGCAACCTCCACAAAGCCGAGGTAAGGAGACTCGCCACGGAACGGGTCTTGCCTACCAGCAGTCGGCATGACAGCCAGGACGTTTGCTTCATCCCTGATAATGACTATCGGTCATTTATCGCCCAACATATCCCCATCAAACCTGGAGACATTATTGATGTTGAGGGCAAGGTTTTAGGTAAACACAATGGTTTAGCCCAATATACTATAGGGCAAAGGCAGGGCTTGGGGCTTGCCTCAAATGAGCGCCTATATGTGCTCAGATTTGATGTTGCCAATAATAGATTAGTGGTCGGCACCAGAGACCATCTATTAAGTAATAGACTCCTGGCCACTAAGCTAAGCTGGGTGTCAGGCAAAGCCCCCCAACAGCCAATCAATGTAACGGCTAAAATTCGCTATAAATCACCCGAGGCGGCGGCAAAACTATACATTCACGATGGGAGAGCTGAGGTGCAGTTTCTCAAACCTCAGAGGGCAATTACTCCCGGGCAAACCGTAGTATTCTATCAGGGTGACGCTGTCCTGGGCGGGGGAATAATAGAAGATGCCGAATAGGCTTCAGAAACCAACCTTTGCTGAGGAAGAATTGTTGATAGCGCAAGGTTACCAGCTTATCGCTGGGGTTGATGAGGTTGGGCGGGGTGCCCTGGCTGGACCGGTAGTAGCTGCCGCCGTCATTCTGCCCTGTGGCATAGAGGCTCCCTGGCTCGACCAGGTAAAAGACAGCAAGCAGCTGAGCCCGACCAAACGTGAACTCCTGTTTCATAATATCCATCAAATAGCCATCTCCATAGGCATTAGCCTGGCTCCTCCTGAGGTAATAGATGCCCAGGGTATAATTAAGGCGACGCGGTTGGCTATGAAGTTAGCTATTGACCGGCTTTCACCACCGCCTGAGTCTCTCCTCATAGACTATATGCGTCTTCCCGAGGTGCCACTGCCTCAAAAGGGGATAACCAACGGTGACAGGCTATGCTTCTCCATTGCCTGCGCTTCCATCATGGCTAAAGTGGCTCGAGACCGTCTGATGATAGGGTTTAATAGAATTTACCCTGGCTATGGATTAGCCCAACACAAAGGCTATGGCACCGAGAAGCATCTCTCCTGCCTTCGCCGCCTGGGACCATGCCCTATCCACCGCCAATCTTTCAAACCAGTCAGGGATATAATTGAGGTATTTAGCAACCTATCCCCCTGACCCCCTTCCCTTAATAAGGGAAGGGGGAGTGTAGGTAAGAGAGGGGCGAAGCCCCTCTCTAAAACCTCTTCCCCCTCTCCTTTGAAGGAGAGGGGGATAAAGGGGGTGAGGTTGATAAAATAATGTATAATCCACTAAGAAAGATGAAGCGTCGAGACACTGGTATTCTAGGTGAAAAACTAGCCAAGGGTTTCCTTAAGAAGCGAGGCTACCGTATCTTAGAAACTAACTACCGCTGTCCTCAAGGAGAGATTGATATTGTCGCCAAGCACAAAGACTCCCTGGTCTTTATTGAGGTGAGAGCTAAAAAGAGCTCGGAATTCGGCAGTCCTGAGGAGTCAATCACACCAGCCAAGAGAGAAAGGATGAAGGCTACGGCTGCCCACTATCGGCAGACCCATAATAATTTACCACCGCTATGGCGCATTGATGTTGTAGCCGTAGAACTAGACCAGAATGGGAAGCTATCACGAATTGAACTCATTGAAAATGCGGTAAGCGAATCTTGAAGCTGTCCGCTTTACTCTCCAATTTGGCTATGCTAGAATTAACTGCTAAGGAACTACAGATATGCCTTCACCGGAAGCAATATCAGGACAAACACTACGCATTATTGATGCCAATTTGAACCGTATTGGTGAGGGGCTTCGCCTTCTTGAAGACACAGCCCGCTTACTGCTTAATGATGCCAGTCTAACTCAGCAGCTAAAAACTATACGCCACGAGCTAGTAACAGGCGACCCGTCGTTTAACCAACAGCTCCTTCAGGCTCGAAACTCAGAGGGTGACGTTGGTATTAATATTGAAGCTCCGGAGCAGGAGAAGCCGAGAGAGCTACCGCTAATGGTAGTGGCTAACTCCAGAAGGGTTCAGGAGTCACTGAGAACTGTGGAGGAGCTGGCTAAGCTCCCGGGCATTACCCCTAAGTTAAACTCAGAGAAGTTCAAACAAGCCCGGTTTAATCTTTACACAATAGAGCGAAATTTACTGTCCAGGCTACTCCGCCAGGATAAGATAAAGCATATACCCGGGCTTTACGCCATTATAGATACCCAAGCCCTGAAGGGACGCAGTCACCTTGAAGTGGCCAGTCAGATAATCCGTGGTGGAGCCAAGACAATTCAACTGCGCGATAAGCTCCTGAGTAAAAAGGAACTGCTACCTATCGCTCAACAGCTTAAAGAGCTATGCGTTGAGCATAATGTGCTTTTTATCGTAAATGACTACCCTGATATAGCCCTGGCCGCCGATGCCGATGGACTGCACCTGGGGCAGAATGACCTGCCCACCAGGGTAGCCGGTAAACTACTGCCGATAGATAAAATTCTGGGTTGCTCAACAACTACTGTAGACCAGGCTGTTACCGCTGAATCTGAGGGGGCTGACTACATTGCCGTCGGCTCAATATATCCGACTACCTCCAAAGGAACGGCCAAGGTTATTGGTCTCGACGGGCTACGCCAAATCAGACAGGCAGTAAGCTTGCCCCTGGTGGCTATTGGTGGCATTACACAAGATAATGCGGCTGAAGTTATAGCGGCCGGGGCTAGTTCAGTAGCCGTAATTAGCGCTATACTTCAGGCTGAGTCTCCAGAAGAGGCAGCCCGACAAATAGTAGCCAGAATTGAGGCGCAAAGTGAGTAGACTAACCGATAATTTAGATTCAATTGCTGACCAGATTCGGCTGAGCTTTTCCGCCAAAGATACCGCCCGAGAAAAGGTGCTACCCTTATGTCGTGAGGTAATCCGCTACTGCAGCAACGCTATTCGTGCTGTGCACCGCCAGGAGTTTGACCAGGCTAAAGGACTGCTTCAATCAGCCCGCAACCTGCTTAACCAGGCAAAGCAAGCTATTGCTGATTACAGTGAGCTTAGCAGCACCGGCTTTATCAGAGATGCTCAGAAGGAGTTTGCTGAAGGAAGTATCACCCTGGCCCTGGTAACCGGAAACCAACCGCCTACCCCCGATGAACTGGGCATTGACTTCACCGCCTACCTGAACGGACTGGGTGAAGCGGTAGGCGAGCTAAGGCGTTACCTCCTGGATAGCATGAGAAAGGGTGACCTGTCACGAGGTGACGAATTACTATCAGCTATGGATGATATTTACAATATTTTAGTTACTATGGACTTCCCTGATGCTATAACCGGTGGTCTACGCCGCACCACTGATAGGGTCAGAGGCATCCTAGAGAAGACGCGCAGTGACCTAACACTAGTTATCAGGCAAAAAGCCCTTGAGGAAAGGTTGGGTGAATTCGAAGACAATCTTCGGTAGATGGCTAGACTAATTTTATTAGCTGGATGCGAGCGTAAATAATGAACCCAATGATAGTGGCCGTAATATGTGGTGCTTCAGGACTTGGTCTTGCCGGTTTCATGGCTCGTTATGTATTGAAACAGGACCAAGGCTCACCGAGGATAAGGGAAATATCAGCCGCCATTAAAGAGGGTGCCTTAGCCTTTCTGGGTCGAGAGTATAAAGTCCTGCTTATATTCGTGGCGGTGGTGGCTGTTGTTCTCGGTCTCGTGCCTACACTCGGTTGGTGGGTAACTCTGGCTTTCGTTTTCGGTGCCGGTTGCTCGGCTCTAGCTGGCTATCTTGGTATGAACATGGCCATCAGAGCCAACTCCAGAACTGCTACCGCCGCCCAAAAGAGCCTAAATGATGGCTTGAGGGTCTCCTTCCGCAGCGGAGCAGTAATGGGACTGTGTGTGGTTGGCATCGGTATCCTTGGTCTGAGTATCCTCTACTTTGCCTTCCACGGCAATCCTGACTTTCTAAAGATTATCCCTGGCTTTGGCTTCGGTGCCTCATCGGTAGCCATATTTGCCAGAGTCGGCGGTGGCATATTCACCAAGGCCGCCGACACCGGGGCTGATATAGTCGGCAAGGTTGAGAAGGGAATCCCCGAGGATGATCCGCGAAATGCAGCCGTTATCGCTGATTTCGTTGGCGACAATGTCGGTGATGTGGCTGGTATGGGTGCCGACCTCTTTGAATCCTATGTTGATTCAATTATTGCCACCATGGCACTAGGGACGATAGCCGCTTTCTCAATTACCCTGGGCAAACCACTAGTACCCAATATGGCTACCGCCTGGTTTCTACCCATGATGGTTGCCGCCGGGGGTATTGTAGCCTCCATTATTGGGATATTCCTGGTCAGGGTTGGTAAAAAGGTAAAGATGGGAGCGTTGCTCAATGCCCTCCGCCGGGGCACATTCTCAGCATCAATCCTCACCGCTGTTTTTGCTTTCATAGCAGTTCGTCTGCTTAACGCTGATATTGGCATATTCTGGGCTATCCTAGCTGGTCTCGTTGCCGGCGTCTTAATTGGAGAGAGCACCAATTACTTCACCTCCTATTCCTACAAACCAACACTCCAAATCTCAAAAGCATCCCAAACTGGAGCCGGGACACTTATAACTAGAGGCTTTGCCACTGGTCTGATGAGCACCTTACCCCCTATTATTCTGGTAGTAGCCGCCATTATGATTGCCCATCACTTTGCCGATATCTACGGTATTGCTATGGCTGGGGTTGGTATGCTATCAACCCTGGGCATACAGGATGCCACCGATGCCTACGGACCGGTAGCCGATAACGCCGGGGGAATAGTTGAGATGTCAGACCTACCTCCCGAAATCAGGGAACGAACCGATGCCCTAGATTCGCTGGGTAATACTACCGCCGCCACCGGTAAAGGCTTCGCTATTGGCGCCGCTGGACTTACCGCCCTAGCCCTGCTGCTGGCTTATACCCAGGCAGTAGGCATTAAATTTGCTGCGATTAGCTTACTTGACCCCCATGTTATTGTCGGCATCCTACTAGGAGTCATGCTACCAGCTATTTTCTGTGCCATGACCCTGAATGCTGTCGGCAAGACCAGCTTTTCCATAGTTAATGAGGTTCGGCGGCAATTTCGTGAGATAAAAGGGCTGATGGAGGGAAAGGCCAAGCCTGAGTACGGAAAATGTGTGGATATCTGCACAAGAGACGCCATAAAGCAAATGATTGCCCCCGGCGTAATGACAATAGTGGTGCCCATCATCATCGGACTCATATTGGGACCTCTTGCCCTGGGCGGATTCTTAATCGGAGCTGTTGGTAGTGGTTTCATACTAGCTATTACCTTTGCCAATGCTGGCGGCGCCTGGGACAATGCCAAGAAATGGATAGAGAGAGGCGCTTTTGGGGGCAAGGGCTCAGAGGCTCATAAAGCGGCAGTTGTCGGTGATATGGTGGGTGACCCCATGAAAGATACCGCAGGACCGTCCTTGAATATCATGATAAAGCTAATGTCAATAGTAGCTCTGGTTCTGGCACCGGTCCTGGTTGCCTTTGGCGGGATAATTTAGAAGCAAGGTTAACCGCTCAGGAAGGGATTACCCTTCCGCTCAGCACCGATAGTAGTAGCTGCTCCGTGACCGGAGTAAACAACAGTATTATCGGGTAGAGTCATCAGCCTGGTCTGAAGGCTATTCATCAGCTGGCTGTAATTACCACCAGGGAGGTCAGTCCGACCGATACCATAATTGAACAGGGTATCACCGCTGAACACTACCCCCTCCCCCAGCAAACAAATACCCCCCGGGGTATGACCCGGGGTATGAAGAACCTCAAAATGCAAATCGCCAATATCCAGGCTCTCTCCACCTTTAAGTAATCTGTCTGGGGGAGGTGGAGTGGGATAAGAAAGACCGAAGGCTACAGCTACGAGCCGGTCCTGGAGATGCGCAACATCATCACCATGAATAGCCACCTCAGCGCCAGTGGCTTCCTTAACCTCTTTTAAGGCACCGATATGGTCTATATGCCCGTGGGTTAATACAATAAACTTTATGTCAAGTTTCAAATCCTTGACCTTGTTCAAGATTCTCCCCGCCTCATCACCGGGGTCAATTATCATCCCCTCCTTATTAGATTCAGAGCCCACGATATAGCAGTTAGAAGCAAACGGTCCTACTACCACTTTGTCAACAATCACCTTACACCCCCTAGCTAACCTAGATTTACATTCTACCATTAACCAAAGGCTAACGCCAAGAATCATCAACGGTATTAAGGACTTTGCAATACTTGGTATTTTCAGCTACAATCTTACCAAATATAACTTCTAAGGAGTATAGTGTGACCAAACCGACACCAATCAAGGTTGATATGGAAAAGCTCGTCTCCCTCTGCCAGCGGCGGGGTTTCATCTTCCCCGGCAGTGAAATCTATGGCGGCCTGTCTAGCTGTTGGGACTATGGCCCCCTGGGAGTAGAACTAAAGCGGAATATTAAACAAGCCTGGTGGCGAGCTGTGGTTCAGGAACGCGACGATATAGTTGGTCTGGATGCCAGCATCCTGATGCACCCTCAGACGTGGGAAGCCAGCGGACACCTTAAGGGGTTTACCGACCCACTGGTAGAATGTAAGAGCTGCCACTTGAGATGGCGGGTTGATGATTTAGCCGGCGATAGTTGTCCTTCCTGCGGTGGTGAATTAACCGAGCCTCGCCTGTTCAACCTGATGTTCAAGACCTTTATGGGCCCCATTGAGGATGAAGCCAGTGTCGTTTACCTGCGTCCGGAAACAGCTCAGGGTATGTTCGTTAACTTTGAGAATGTGCTTGATACCACCAGGAAGAGGCTGCCCTTCGGCATGGCTCAGATAGGTAAAGCCTTCCGCAACGAGATTACTACCGGCAACTTTATCTTCCGCAGCCGGGAATTTGAGCAGATGGAAATTGAGTTTTTTGTTAAACCGGGGAGTGATAAGGAATGGTTTGACTACTGGCTTGAGGAGCGTTTCAACTGGTATGTGAAATTGGGTATCAAAAAGGAAAACCTCAAGTTGCGCCAACACATGAAACATGAACTGGCTCACTATGCCAAGGCGTGCTATGACATTGATTACCTGTTCCCTATGGGCTGGGCTGAATTAGAAGGTATTGCCAATCGGGGCGATTTTGACCTTGTCCAGCATGCTAAGTATAGTGGCAAGAGTCTGGACTACTTTGATGAAGAGACTAAAGAGCATATTATCCCCTATATCATTGAGCCTTCGGCGGGGGTAGACCGTTCGGCTCTGGCTTTCCTGTGCGATGCCTATGATGAGGAGCTAGCCGGGGGGGAACTAAGGGTGCTACTTCACCTCCACCCCATCCTGGCTCCCATCAAGGTAGCCATATTGCCTTTAAGCAGACGAGAGAAACTGGTAGCCCTAGCCAAGCAGATACACGCCGACCTGCGCCAATGCTGGATGGTGGACTATGACGATGCCCAGAGTATTGGGCGCCGTTACCGGCGTCAGGATGAGATTGGCACTCCTTTCTGCCTTACCGTTGACTTCCAATCGCTGGAAGATGAACAGGTCACCATTCGCGAACGGGATACTATGAACCAGATTAGGCTACCCATAGCCGAACTAAGGAGGACATTACAAGCCAAGCTGGAAGGCGAAGACTTCTTCGTCCTGCCCCCCGGCGGCAGGATATGGAAGGAAGGAGAAAGTGTCTAAGTTCAGATAACTTTCTTTGGAGGAGGAAGCGATGGAAAAGTCAATAATTATCATTGGGGCCGGAATCGCCGGCCTGTCCGCAGGGTGCTACGGCCAGATGAACGGTTACCGCACCCAGATTTTTGAGATGCAGAACAAGCCTGGTGGACTGTGTACTTCCTGGAAACGCAAGGGCTATACAATTGACGGCTGTTTACACTGGTTACTAGGTTCCGGGCCGGGAAGTTCCTTCTACCATCTCTGGGAAGAGTTGAGCGCGGTGCAAGGACGGCGTATGGTCAACCATGAGGAGTTCATGCGGGTTGAAGGCAAGGCAGGCAAAGTCTTCATCGTCTACACCGACATTAACCGCCTGGAGCAGCATATGAAAGAGCTGGCTCCGGAGGATACCAATGTCATCGAAGAGTTCGTCAGCGGGGTGCGTACCTGCACTCACTGGGATATGCCTATAGAAAAAGCACCTGAGTTATATAGCACCGTTGACGGGCTTAAGCTGTTTAAGATGCTTCCCCTCTTAAGGTTTATGAAAAAATGGAGGACGGTTACGACTCGGGATTTTGCCCAACGCTTCAAAAATCCCTTCCTGCGCCAGGCTTTCCTCATCGCCTTCGTGGACCTCCCCGGGTTTCTACTGGTGGGTATGCTTATGAGTCTTGCCTGGATGCACCAAAAAATAGCCGGCTACCCGGTGGGTGGCTCCTTAGAGTTTGCCCGAGCTATTGAACGGCGTTACCTTGACCTTGGAGGTGAGATTCACTATAAGTCACCGGTCACCAAGATATTGGTGGAAAATGACCAGGCAGTTGGTCTGCGGCTGGCTGACGGTGCTGAATACCGCAGCGACATCGTCATCTCCGCCGCCGATGGTCACACCACCATATTTAACATGCTGGATGGGAAGTATATCAACGACGAAATCCAGGGCTACTATGACCAGTTCCCTATCTTCCCGCCCTTAACTCAAATAGCCCTGGGCGTAGCCCGCTCATTCGACGAGCTACCCCATCTGGCGACAGGGATAAACTACCCCCTCGATAAGCCGGTTACTATTGGTGGGCAGGAGTTGAAGCGACTGCCAGTACATATTTACAACTTTGACCCCAGCCTGGCACCGGCGGGCAAGACCGTGTTGAAAGTTATGTTAAATTCTGATTATGAGTACTGGAAGCAGTTAAAGCAAGACCCTGAGCGCTATAAAGCGGAGAAGGAGCAGACCGCCGACAAAGTGATTGCCCTCCTTGACCGACGTTTCCCGGGGCTGGCAGCTCAGGTGGAGATGTGTGATGTAGCCACGCCCGTGACCTGGGAGCACCACACCGGCAACTGGCAGGGTAGCGGTGAGGGATGGCTAATTACAAAAAAGACTCTTCTCATGCGCATGAGCAAGACCCTGCCCGGACTTAAGAACTTCTATATGGCAGGGCAATGGGTTCATCCAGGCGGTGGCGTGCCTACGGCGGCTATGTCAGGCCGCTGGGTAACTCAGATTATCTGCCATCAGGATAAGAGACCATTTGTCACCACGACTCCGTAAGGAGAGTCAAAGAGAGCCAAAGCCTCTCTTATATAACTATTCCCCCTTCCCCTTATCAAGGGGGAGGGGGATACAGGGGGATGGGGTTACCAAAGATAAAGCTATGTTATCTCTTGAGATTGCTTCGTCGCTGACGCTTCTCGCAAAGACATGAGACTAATCTAAAGGGGGAGAGGTTGAAAATACTTCACTTTGCTGACCTTCACCTTGGTGTTGAATCTTACGGGCGAATTGACCCGGCTACCGGGTTATCCTCGCGCCTCCTTGACTTCCTATCTACTCTTGACCAGGTTGTAGACTACGCCCTGGAAAATAAGGTAGACCTTGTCCTCTTCTGCGGCGATGCCTACAAGAGTCGTGAGCCCAGCCAGACCCAGCAACGGGAATTTGCCAGACGCATTAATCGCCTGTCCACCAACGGCGTCCCCATCTTCCTCCTCGTCGGCAACCACGACCTGCCCAATGCTATCGGTCGGGCGACCACCACCGAGATTTTTGATACCCTGACCATTAAGAATGTTTACGTCTCCAACCGCCCTGATATCTACCACATCCCAACTAACAGCGGGACGGTTCAAATAGCCTCCCTGCCCTGGCTGAGACGGAGTGCTTTATTAACCAAAGACGAGAGCAAAAATCTTAACTTTGCCCAGATTAATCAAAGACTGGGGGAGGTGTTAACCAATATTATTGAGGCTAACACCTCGAAACTTGACCCTGGACTGCCGTCTATACTGGCGGCCCATGTCTGGGTATCAGGGGCACAGGTAGGCTCAGAGCGGTTAATGACTATCGGGCAGGAGCATGTATTGCTGCTAAGCAATGTTGCCAAGCCGGCTTTTGATTACATCGCCCTGGGTCACATCCACAAGCACCAGATCCTATCCCAGAACCCACCGGTAGTTTACTCCGGTAGCCTGGAGCGGCTGGACTTCAGCGAGGAGGAAGATGACAAGGGGTTCTACGTGGTAGACATTGAGCCGGATAAAGAAACCGGTAACAGGCGGGTCTCTTTTGATTTTCACCCGGTAATCGGGCGTCGGTTTCTGACCATCAGCGTTACTATTGAGCCACAAGATATTAACCCCACCTCAACCGTACTCCAGGCAATTAATAAGTATGAAAGCAATGTCAGGGATGCCATAGTAAGACTAAACATTAGCCTGCCCGCCGAGATTGAGGGTCAGCTCAGGGATAATGACATCAGGAATGCCCTAAAAGAAGCCCATCACATTACCATTGCCAAGGATATTGAGCGGGAGGCACGGCTTAGACTGGGAGGATGGACAGCCGAGGAAATAACCCCCCTTGACGCCCTAAAAGCCTACCTGGAATCAAAAAAAACATCTCCAGAGCGAACTAAAATTCTGCTCCAATACGGAGAGAAGCTAATCCAGGAGCGCAAGACTAAGTAAGGACAAATGTAGCCATTTAACAAAGGAGGTATCTCAATGGCACAACGAAAATCGTCCAAGAAAGAGCCACAAATTCTGGAAATGCCGCCGCAAAAGATGGCGGTGGTATATGGCAAAGGCGCTCCGGATAAGGTCTTCCCTGAACTTATGCCTGCCCTCTACGGCTCAGTCTACACGCTAAAGTTTGACCTCAAGAAGAAGGGACTGCCCACCTTCAAGGTCAGCGGACTCCGTGCCCGCTATCCCGATGCCCATCTTGTTCCCAAAGAGGAATGGACACATATTATTGCTCTGCCCATCCCCGAGGATACCACCTCCCTACCCCAGAAAGTCCCCGG
>DAOUFA010000005.1:0-2058 GCA_034430355.1 Dehalococcoidales bacterium | reverse complement strand
TAGCCAGGCTGGCCGGGGTCAGACTGGGCAAGCCAACCTATATTTCCGAGAGCAGTTATTTACCATCCCTTGAGTACCCACGGGTATACTACGAGGGAGGAATGGCACCTCCGGTACCAGCACCGCCAACAGAAATCAGCCCCGGGGAGATGGAGATTAGCCTTACCGTTCAGGTAGCCTACGCTATCCTGGACTAGCGAAGATAAATTTGGGTGCAATACAGATAGTAAGACAGGAGTAAATTATCGGGGGGATAAGCTATGAGGACTTTGAAAATAGCCGGAGTATCGCTGCTGGCTCTTAGTTTGGTGTTAGGCTTGGCATCACCAAGCTGGAGGTGGGTCAATCAATACGTGCCGTCTATGATGAGGAGATGATAGCTAAGGTGGTGTTTGTGCCAGTAGAGGTGCCTTGAGTAGGTGAATGACTCACCTTTTCTTCAAAACAGGGTTGGCTGAGGCGGTTCCCCTTTATTATAGGGTAGGCCGAGGTGTTGATAAGCCAGCGGGGTGGCTAATCGGCCACGAGGAGTTCGCTCCAGAAAGCCTAATTGCAAAAGATAGGGCTCGTAGACTTCCATAATAGTATCGGCTTCCTCGCTGATTGAGGCGGCAATGGTATCCAGTCCCACCGGACCACCGTTAAACTTATCAATGATGGTGTGTAGCACCTTGTGGTCTATCTCATCCAAGCCTACGTGGTCGACTTCAAGCTTATTTAGGGCGTCAACTGCCACTGATTGGGTGGCTACGCCATCGGCCCTGACCTGGGCGTAGTCTCTGACTCGTTTGAGCAGTCGGTTGGCCACGCGGGGTGTGCCTCTAGCCCGGCAGGCTATCTCCTGCAACCCCTTAGCTTCGGCTTTTACCTTAAGAATACGAGCTGAGCGTTTGAGGATTGATTCAATAGATGTCTGGTCATAGAAATCGAGTCGGTAGACAGCGCCAAATCGGTCTCGGAGGGGTGGGCTAAGCAAGGCAAAGCGGGTAGTGGCACCGATGAGGGTAAATTGGGGTAGGTTTATTCGTAGGCTCTTGGCACCGGGTCCCTTGCCGATAATAATGTTTAGGGCAAAGTCTTCCATAGCCGGGTATAGTATCTCTTCTACTGCCCGATTGAGGCGGTGGATTTCATCAATAAAGAGGACATCCTGACTCCGGAGGTTGGTTAAGATAGCGGCTAGGTCTCCAGTGCGTTCTATCGCCGGACCTGAGGTATTCTTGATGTTAACCCCCATCTCAACAGCTATGATATAAGCCAGGGTAGTTTTGCCCAGACCAGGCGGGCCATAGAGTAGGATGTGGTCTAATGCCTCACTCCTGCCTTGGGCGGCGGTGATAGCTATATTCAAATTGTCCTTGATCCTGACCTGCCCCACGAAGTCATTAAGGCGCCGGGGTCTAAGGCTGGTATCAAGTGATATGTCATCAGTGCTGAGTTTACCTGATACAATGCGATTTATTTTAGCCTTACCTCCTACCCTTGATAAACGACCTTATTATATCACATCTTTACTCCAGCCAGTTCCTTGGCTGGGGTAGAGGGGTAATAAATAGTCCCGGCAATAGAATAGAGCCGCCCTGATTAAAATAGAGCGGCTCGCCATTATTAAAGTAATCAAACTGTATGCCGGAAGACCTAGATTGTTACCTCCTCTTCTTCATCCTTATCCTTATCCTCATTCTCATTCTCCTCCTCCTCTTCTTCACCAGCTGCCAACTGTGGCACCTCCTCGGAAGACGGGTAGCGAGCTGGAATCAACTTACCAATAATTACATTTTCCCTAAGCCCACTCCGTCGATCTATCTTGCCACAGACAGCGGCTTCAGTAAGCACTCTGGTAGTCTCTTGGAAGGAAGCCGCTGATAGCCAGCTATCAGTGTTCAGCGAGGCTCGGGTTATACCCAATAATACAATATGGGCGGTAGCTGGCTCACCCCCTTCAGCCAGTACCTTAGCATTAATGTCCTCATAACGGAACCTGTCTATCAGTTCCCCGGGCACTAGCTCGGTATCGCCTGAGGAATCAATACAGACCTTGGTCAGCATCTGATGGGC
>DAOUFA010000004.1:0-3540 GCA_034430355.1 Dehalococcoidales bacterium | reverse complement strand
TGGAGGTGGGTAGTTTTATCTCTAACCTCGGGGTCGGCATTGACCATCCCCTTGATGGCTACAGTTTCTCGGTTGTTATAGAACTGGAGGCAATTCTCGTTAACCGTGGGCTGGCTTGACTGAAAGCGGAAGGCGCCGCTAAAGAGGACAACAAGGCATAGACTGATTAAGATTATTACTTTCCGGTGTTGACGGAAGACGAGAAGTAGGGGGAGGGGGATAAGACTGGTGAGGATGAGGGCTAAAGGTGGATTAAATTTTGCCCCCAAAAAGATACCAGCCACCCAGGCACAGCTTAGGTAGATAAGTGGCACTACCCTCCATCCTTGGGTATTAGTCGGCTACAGCAATCAGGTCTTTAATCTGTTGGTAGGTAGCAGTTCCGATGCCTTCTACCTTAATTAGCTCATTAATATTCGGGAAGGATCCGTTTTGGTGACGATAGTCTACAATGCGTTGGGCCAAGGTCTCACCAATTCCAGGCAGAGCCTCTAGCAGCCAGACTTCGGCTCGATTAAGGTTGATTTTTTGTGGCTCCTCTTCTTCTCCTACCTCAGAAACTTCTCCTACTTCAGAAAAGTAAAGTTTAAGCCCACTGAGGTCGGCACTGGTGCTGGTACCTCCGGCAGCCTGAATAAGAGCCGCTATGCTATCCCCGGCCTTTAAGGGGTAGAAGCCGGGGTTATTGACAGCACCACCGATGTAAATCTTGTCTGGCGGCTCCTGGCTGGGGGATTTAGCCATAGAAATCTCAATCGGCTGACTGCCGCTATATCGTGACCAGGCTACTATCCCACCAACAGTAATCGCCGCTACCAGGAGAATAATAAGTAGTGTCCAGTACTTGCTAAACCCGCTTATCGTCATCGGAAGCCTCCTGTGATGTTAGCCCTAATGTTTGATGCTTAGTAGAGAATTTGTTTATTAAGAGAGGTTTAAGCACCTCTCAGGACAGCTCGTAGTGCTTCTTCCGACTCGGGAGTAGTAACAGCTATTACCCGGTCTCCGTCACGAAGAATAGTATCCGATGTGGGCAGGCGCGGTTTGCGTTCCTTGGGAATAATTAGCGCCAGTCTGCTTCCCGGTGGTAAGGAGAGCTCCTTTACTGGTTTACCTATCGTGGTGGCGTCGGGTGGGATTTTTACTTCTACAATCTCCAGCCCCTGGTCTCTAATGGTTAATAAATGGGTCAGGGGGTGCGTGGGCACCTCCTCTTTTATGTTTTCCAGGATAAGGTTAGTGCTACTTACGGTAACATCAATGCCTAGTTTCTTGAAAATGGTTTCATTTTGTGGGTTTCTCACCCGGGCTATAGTTCGGGGGACATTAAATTTATGCTTGGCTACCTGGCAAGCAACTAGATTATCTTCGTCGTCACCGGTTACCGCAATGAACATATCAGCCCGGGCAGTGCCTATGTCAGCCAAAGTGGCTGCCTCGCAACCATCACCACGGACACAAACAGTGCCCAGTTCATCGTTGATAATTTGGCAAAAGGTGGGGTTCTTTTCCACGATAAGTACTTCGTGACCTTCGTCCAGCAGGGCTTTGGTTAGATAGTAACCTAACCTACCGCCACCAACAACTATGATGTACATATTTCCCCCTCAGCTCTCTAGCCTTTCTCTTAACATCTGGGCAAATATTGTGGTTGGGCTAAAGGCTTCTACTCCTAAGGTGCTATATAATTCCTGGCGCAAAGGGTCATAAATCCGGCAGACTACCCTGGGCACGTTGAAAATATGCTTGGCGATTTGAGATGCCATAACATTACGATTGTCCCCCTGGGTTAGCGCGACAAAGGCGTCAGCTTCCTCTATGCCTGCCTTTCTAAGTACTTCTTCATTGAGGCCGTTGCCAATCAGAGCTGTGCCACTGAAGGTAGGTGGTAGCCTTCGGAAACTGTAGACATCGGTATCCAGGATAGTAACTGAATGCCCATCAGTATCTAGCAATCCAGCTAGTTGAGCTCCTACTCGTCCGCAACCCATAATAACTACTTTCATACGGCAGACTCATCAGTGTATTGATGATATAGTATAACACGACAGGGGGCATTTTTTAGCACATAAGGCACCACTTCACCCAGGCTAAACTCGCCAAAGCGCCGCTTATAGACAACACCCATCAAGATTAGGTCAACCTCTCGTTCTACTGCTTCATCAACAATAGCCGGTCCTGCTTCTCGGGCTTGAAGCACGTCGGTATCTATCCTGTAGTTTTCCTTTTCAGCCACAGTCTCAATATGGTTTAGAGTGTCTTCGGCTTTCTGAATCTCGGCTTCACTCTCGGCATCTAGCGGTAGGTCGCGTGTCATAGTAATGATATAAATGGCACGGACTTCGCTCTTATCCTGCCTAGCCAGCCTGCAGGCAAGCTTAATCGCCTCTTCATCGGCTTGGCTACCAATTACCGGCACCAGAATTTTGTGAAACTCCATTACTCTCTATTTATGTTTGTTATTGAGTAACCGATATTATACTCTTCTTGTCAAGAGGTCAACAACACTCTTCCTCTATTAGTTAGCGCCACCTCCAAAACGAAGGGGCGAGGAGGGCGAATACAGTTAGAAGCTCAAGGCGACCAGCCACCATGCATACTATGAGCACAACCTTGCCCAGAGGGGGAATTAAGGCATAATTTGCCGCCGGTCCGACTAAACCTAAGCCGGGACCGACATTCCCCAAGGTGGCAAAAACAGAAGATAAGGCGGTCACGTGGTCTAGCCCCAGGGCACTCATTATCAGGAAACTCACGATAAGAATGATAAAATATAAAATAGTGGTACCAATAATCCTGGAGATGATTTTTTCTGATAATACGTTGCCTCCCACTCTTAAGGGGATGATTGCTCTCGGGTTAAAGGTAAGCAATATTCGGCGGTAGGTATACTTCATCAACACCAAAAACCGGGTAACCTTTAATGCCCCCCCGGTTGAACCGGCGGAAGCCCCAACTATCATCAACATAAGTAAAGTCGCTTTGGCGAATGCTGGCCAAAGGTTAAAATCAGTGGTGCTAAAGCCGGTGGTGGTCATAATAGACACGGTTTGAAAGCTACCATGCCTGAAGGCTTCACCGATAGATAGCCCCATACTATTCATTAGGTTTAAGGCGACGAGAATAGAAGCCCCGGTGAGGAGACCGATATAGAGCCGAAATTCAGGGTTACTAAAGAGGCGCTTAGGTTGGCGCTTCCAGAAGAGAAAGTAATACAGCCCAAAATTTATTCCAGCGAATGTCATGAAGGCGATGACAATACCTTCAATGACTAGGCTGTTATAAGCACCGATGCTCAAACTGGTGGCGGTGAAGCCCCCGGTAGGCATGGTGCCGAAGGTAACTATCAGGGCATCAAATACAGGCATCCCTCCTGCCTGCCACAGCAAGATAAGTTCTAGGGCTGAGAAGCCAAGATACAGTAACCATAATGACTTCACTGTATCTCGGATACGGGCAGTTAGCCTTTCGGTTTGAGGTCCGGGCATCTCAGCTTCGACCAGGTGGGCTGTCCCTATGCCAAATATGGGGAATAAAGCG
>DAOUFA010000003.1:0-4069 GCA_034430355.1 Dehalococcoidales bacterium | reverse complement strand
TGATGTCCCCGGTATAGAGTGCCTTACCTATTATAGCCCCTTCTACACCGAGCTGCTTTAACATTTTAAGGTGGTTTAGCGAGGAAATGCCACCGGCGGCAATAATTGGCAACCCAATGGCATTGACCAGCTCAAAGATGGCCGCAAAATTAGGCTCGGTCAGGGTGCCATCACGACTAATATCAGTGTAGATAAAACGCTTGACCCCGAGTTTTACCATAGATTGGGCACAGTCTACCGCCTTTAGCTCTGTTTCTTGACGCCAGCCATGGGTGGCAACGTATCCCTCTCTGGCATCAATACTAACAATAATACACTCGCTGAAGTTACGGCATGCCTCTTTAACCAGTCCAGGTTCTTCCACAGCGGCTGTACTCAGGATGACACGCTCTATGCCAGCTTTAAGTAATTGCTCTACCATTTCCAGGCGGCGGATGCCACCACCCAGTTGGGTAGGAACTAATACCGCATGGGCTATTTGGGTGATAATGCCCAGGTTGCCCAACTCACCCCTAGCCGCACCATCAAGGTCAACAATATGCAACCTTGGTGCTCCCACAGATTGCCACTTTAGGGCTACGTCTACCGGCTCATCAGAGTATACCGTTTCCTGGTTATAGTCACCCTGATAGAGGCGGACACACTTACCCTGTCTAAGGTCTATAGCCGGGATTATTTCTATTGTCGTCTTTCTCCTTCTGGCTTATGAATTTTCGGTTATCAGTGAGCATTATCATATCACTATTGTTGTCGTGATAACAATATTTCCCTTTAGCCCGTTTCTTGACATGGCTGGGTGAGGTTGTTAGACTGTCATTACATTGCCCCAGTCTTTGGCTATCCGGTTACTCAATATTCTTGGTTAGAGGCTTTCATTGACGGAACAGGTATCACAGCAGAGTCCGTCGTCAGAACCCTTCACCAGGGGTTTGGTTCAGGTCTTCACTGGCGATGGTAAGGGCAAGACCACAGCTGCGCTGGGGGCAGCCATCCGAGCCCTGGGTCATGGTCTAAGGGTATGTATTGTTTTCTTCATGAAGGGCGATTACCCCTGTGGGGAATGCAATATCCTGTCTCAGTTACCTAATGTCAATATAGTCAGGTCTGGCAGTCCGGGGTTCATTGACCCGGCTAATATTAAGCCCGAGGAAAAAGAACAGGCGAGGCAGGCTCTGGCTGCCGCCCGTGAGGCTGTGTTCAGTGGTAGCTATGACCTGGTGGTGCTAGATGAGGTTAATCTGGCGGTAGCCTGGAATCTGGTCGGATTGGATGAAGTAATCAAGCTTATTAGTGATAAGCCACCAAATGTGGAGCTTATCCTCACCGGTCGTAAGGCTGATACCAAGTTAATTCAACTGGCAGACGTAGTCACCGAGATGCTGAAGATTAAGCACCCTTATGATGAAGGGGTGAAGGCGCGGAGGGGGATTGAGTATTAGAAAATACATAAAGGAGGGAATTATGGCTATAACATTGAGTGTAATCAAAGCTGATGTTGGTGGTTATGTGGGGCATTCTGAATCTCATCCCGATGTCCTGGCTAAGGCTGGCGAGTGTCTGGCCAAGTCTAAGAAGGAAGGGCTACTGATTGACTATCATGTAACCAAGTGTGGTGATGACCTGCAACTGATTATGACCCACCAGCAGGGCGAGGATAGCGAAAAAATTCATAAGCTTGCCTGGGACACATTTGTTGACTGCACCCAGGTGGCTAAGGAGCTAAAACTTCATGGTGCTGGTCAGGATTTGCTCTCAGATGCCTTTTCTGGCAACGTTAAAGGGATGGGACCCGGGGTAGCTGAGATGGAGTTTGAGGAGCGTGCCGCCGAGACAATTATAATCTTTATGGCTGACAAGACCTCGGCTGGGGCATGGAATATGCCACTATACAAGATATTTGCCGACCCGTTTAATACCATCGGCTTGGTTATCGCTCCCAATATGCACACTGGTTTTGCCTTTGAAGTGCACGATGTCAAGGAGCATAAAAAGGTAACCTTTAATGCTCCGGAGGAGATTTACGACTTGCTGGTTTTTATTGGGGCACCTTCGCGCTATGCGGTAAAAGCGGTTTATCATCGTGAGACTAAAGAGATAGCCGCCGTGTCTTCTACCCAGCGTTTATCTCTCATTGCCGGACGGTATGTGGGGAAGGATGACCCGGTATGTGTTGTTCGCTCTCAGGGTCAATTTCCAGCGGTAGGAGAGGTTCTGGAGCCATTTACCTTGCCTTTACTGGTGGAGGGGTGGATGCGGGGCTCGCATCATGGTCCTCTTATGCCAGTAGCTGTTAAGGATAGCACCCCAAGTCGCTTTGATGGTCCACCTCGAGTCACTTCTCTTGGTTTTCAATTATGTGATGGCAAGCTTGTTGGACCTCGTGATATGTTTGCTGATAAGTCGTTCGATAACGCTCGCCAGCAAGCCAACGATGTCGCTGATTTTCTGCGTCGTCACGGTCCTTTTGAGCCACACCGCCTGCCACTAGAGGAGATGGAATACACAACCATGCCTCAAGTGGCGAAAAAGTTAGAGGGAAGGTTTATTGACCTTGATTAAGCAAATAGTGAGGGCTATCATTTGGGAAATGCCTCTGAATTTAAAAAAATTTAACTGGAGGTAAGACAAATGGCGACCTATATTATGCTGACTACTTTAACTGAGGAGGGAAGGAAGACCATAAAACAAAATCCGCGGAGAATCAAAGAGGTGAATAAAGAGGTCGAGGCCATGGGGGTCAAGATACTAGCCCAGTACTCCCTTTTGGGTCCGTATGACTTTGTCAACATCCTGGAAGCCCCGGACAACACCACCATAGCCAAGGTGGCTATGGAGCTGGGCTCAAGAGGTACGCTGCAGACTATGACTATGGCAGCCATGACCCTCGACGAGTTTATTGGTAGCCTCTGAGACGACTGCTCATTCTGGAGTCCCATTGGGTTACAAGCTGCTCCTGGCAACAAATAATGAAGCTAAGGTGCGTGAGTATAGGCATTTACTCCACAAGCTTCCCGTTGAGCTAGTTACCTTAGCTGAATTGGGCATGACCGTTATTGTTGATGAGGTAGGTGAGAGCCTGGAGGAGAATGCTAGATTGAAAGCCACGGTCTTAGCCGCCAGGAGTCAGTTATTAGCTTTGGCTGATGATTCCGGGCTGGAGGTTGATGCTTTGGGGGGTGAGCCCGGTCGGCTATCGGCTCGCTATGCTGGGGAAAAGGCTTCAGATAGGGATAGGATTAGTTACTTATTGGCAAAGCTCAAGGGAGTGCCCTGGACGAAGCGTTCTGCCCGTTTCAGGTGTGTTATTGCTGTAGCTACCCCCGGTGGTAAGGTAGAGTTTTGCTCCGGCGAGTGTCGTGGTGTTATAACCTTTGAGCCCGCAGGGGAGCAGGGCTTTGGCTATGACCCCATCTTCTACCTCCCTGAGTTAGGTAAGACAATGGCTGAACTACCTCTGGAAATCAAAAACCAGGTTAGCCATCGAGGGCAGGCAGCCAGAAAAGTACGCCGGGTATTAAAGAGGGTAAGCAGCAGTAACTCACTATAAGGCGAGAAATGGATGAAAAGAATACTAATGATTTCAACTCACGGGTATTTTGAGAGCAAACCCTCTTTTGGTCTCCCTGATACTGGGGGACAGGTGGTCTTTGTCATCGAACTGTCACGGGCACTGGCAAAATTTGGTTATGAAGTAGATATTTTAACCAGGAGGTTTGAAGATTTTCCCCAAATTGAGAAGGTCAGCGATGAGGTAAGAATTATTAGGCTCCCTTGTGGCGGCCGGGATTTCATTCCCAAGGAATATCTGGTGAAATATTTGGCTGAGTTAGTTGATGGCTTCGTTGAATATTGTCAGCATAATGGTCTGGAATATGAGTTCATAGACTCTCACTACTGGGATGCTGGTTTTGTCGGGGTCAAACTTGCCCCGATATTCGGTGTTCCTCATATGTTTACTCCCCATTCCTTAGGAATCTGGAAGAAAATGCAAATGCAACAAACTTCAGTTGATACGGGGGTGGGATTGAATAATGAGGAAGAGATGGAAAGGCAGCATAATTTCCGACAG
>DAOUFA010000002.1:0-9797 GCA_034430355.1 Dehalococcoidales bacterium | reverse complement strand
TGGGGATGGTGTCTGAAATAGGGTAACGCACGTCGCACTTGGGACAGTATAAAGAGCCGGTAACTATTTCCTTCTCCTTCTCCTCCTCCACACTAAGCTCAAGCTTCCCCTTGCACACCGGACACACCAGAATATCCATTAACTCCCGTTTCATAGCTTGATTATACCATAACTCTTTAATTGCCTAATAAATCAAAAGGACTAGGTTTATTTTGCCTAGCCCTCATCATAATCTTGGTAGCGGGGGTTGGACTCGAACCAACGACCATCCGGATATTGACAACCAAGCGGGCATAGACTAGACTCAAGCCCCAGCCTGCGAAATAGAGGATAAATTTATATATTCAACTTAAAAGGAAAGGAGGTGATTTCCGTGGAGAAACCTTGGGCGAAACCTTTCAAAGACCGTGAGGAGGCGAGGGCTGCCCTTAATCCAATGGGGCTGGCGGGTCACATTTGCTTCTGGCTTGGTATTGCATTTGCTGTCCTGGGTGTTATTAGTGGGGCTATGAACATTGCTATTGGCTTGGCGGCGATACACTGGTTAGTGCTGGCCATTGTTGCTTTTATGGCTGGCATGCCCGCTTGGCTTACCTGGGCGGTGGCTCTGCATTTACTTGGCATAGAAGGTAAAAGTAAAAAGGAGGGCTAAATCTTTAACCAGTGGTAGTAAGGGATGTGATTTTCCTCTCTAGCCCATTGACAGAAAGGTTATAAGGTTATAATGTAGGCATCAAAGCTAGGAGGGAATAACTATGGTATTTGGATTTTCACCAGTTACTGGGCTTGTGGCTGCCATCATTGCCATTGTTTTTGGCATTATTATACTGGTCAAGCCCCGGGTACTGGCCTACATGATTGGCGCCTATCTCATCATCATCGGTGTTATCTTTTTTATACACCAGTACTTTTTATAGCTACCAATCATAGTTACCAGAACCAGAGAAGGATTTGTCTTAATCTAGAGGCAAATGAAAAGGCACGGGTTCAATTGCCGTGCCTTTTGTTTTCTTGTAGTAGGGATTGGGTTCGAACTCTAGTGCGTGGTCCAAATCTAACTACGTAATCTCAGTTATCGCCTTGATTAAGTCCTCCTCATCTGGCATCCAGGCTTTCTCCAGAGTCGGGCTGAAGGGGATAGGCGTATCTGGGGCGCAGACCCTTTTTATCGGGGCATCAAGAAGGTCAAAGGCTTCCTCAGCGACTATGGCTGCGATTTCGGATGACGCACTTTCCGT
This sequence comes from Dehalococcoidales bacterium, assembly GCA_034430355.1. Classification (GTDB taxonomy): domain Bacteria; phylum Chloroflexota; class Dehalococcoidia; order Dehalococcoidales; family E44-bin46; genus E44-bin46. The sequence continues at coordinate 8,559 of DAOUFA010000002.1, read as the reverse complement.
CTTAGGCTCTTCGTCCATAATCACCAGCCTGCCCGTCTTTTTGACTGAGCCAATGATAGTCTGCTTATCAATGGGCGCCAAGCTTCGAGGGTCAACAACCTCGACACTTATGCCTTTCTCCTGAAGCTTGTTGGCGGCAGCCAGGGCTCGGTGAACCATAAGCCCTATGGCAACAACGGTAACATCGTTGCCCTCTCTCTTGATATCCGCCTTCCCGATAGGTATGGTGTACTCCTTTTCCGGCACCTCACCGGTTAGGCGGTCAAATATCAGCTTGATGTGGTAAAGAACCTGCACCGGATTATCTTCCCTGATGGCTGATTTAATCAGCCCCTTGGCGTCATAGGGAGTTGCCGGGGCTACAATCTTAAGCCCGGGGATGGTCATCATGAGTCCGTAAGGACAGGTAGAGTGCTCTCCAGCCGCTGACACACCGGCACCGCTATAGCTCATGATGGTCGCTGGGAATTTTGTCTTGGCGCCGGTCATGTACCTCGTTTTAGTTAGCACGTTCCTTATGTCAGACATGCACACCGCTAAAAACTCACTGAACATTATGTGCACGATTGGTCTCATCCCCATTGCTGCCGAACCGGCGGCAGCGCCAATCATTGCCGTCTCCGAGATTGATGTGTCCCGTACTCTTTCCCCGCCATACTTTTCAAATAAACCCTTGAACTCACCAAGAGGGGCACCCCATTGCCTTATATCCTCGCCCATTAGAAATACCGTTGGGTCTCTCGCCATTTCTTCATCAACGGCTTCAGTTATCGCCTGAAGATAGGTTATCTCTCTCATTTTTTGCCTCCTTGAGCAAAGACATCGGTCAGAACTTCCTCAGGGTCGGGAAACGGGCTTTCCAAGGTAAACTTTACCGCTTTATCCATTTCCGCTTTCACTTCCTGATGAATTTTATCGGCTTCCTCATCGGTTAATACCTTCATTTCAATCAGTTTCTTTCTGAATCTGGGAATGGGGTCTCTCTTCATACACTCGTCCTTCTCCTCTTGGCTTCGGTAGAGGTGGGCGTCTCCCTGAAAGTGACCAAAACGCCGACAGGTCTTGCCCTCGATGAAGGTCGGACCCTCACCCCTTCTGGCTCTAGCCACCGCCTCAGCCGCTACCTCATATACTGCCATCACATCATTGCCATCAACAGATATGCCCGGGATGTTAAAGGCGGCGGCTCTATCGGTAAGTTTAGTCAGGTTAGTAACGTCGTAAATATTGGTTGACTCAGCCCAGATATTGTTTTCACAGTAGCAGATTAAAGGCAGTTTCCAGGCTGAGGCCATGTTCATTCCTTCGTGAAATCTTCCGGTATTCAAGGTACCGTCGCCGATAAAGCCGACAACAACCTGGTCAGTACCCTTCAATTTAGCTGCCAGAGCAGCTCCGCCGGCTAGTGTTAGCGCCGTGCCTTGAATCCCCTCGGCAACCAGAACCCCAATATCCAGGTCGCTGAGGTGCTGGGAGCCGGCTTTGCCCTTATTGACCCCGGTCTTCTTGCCGTATAGTTCAGCCACCATCGGCGCCAGCGAATACTTGTTTCCGGCTTTGGCTATGATATGCCCGTGCCCCCGATGATTACTGGTAATAATGTCATCAGGCCTCAGATTGGCACACATACCGGCAGCATTAGCCTCCTGCCCAGCGCTTAAGTGGACAAACCCCGGGATTTCCCCGGCAGCAAAGTCTTCGGCTATCTTCTCTTCAAAAACTCTAATTCGGACCATCGTCCGATACATATCTATTAGTTTTCCTTTTTCAATCGCCATAGAACTACTCCTTTCATTTATTATTTTCTTCGGCAGCCCGGTTAAACTACCTCCGCCATTAACTATTCATCTCTTGAAATAGCATAAATCACAAATATTGTCAACAAGTTTTACCCGATTACAGGCCTAATATAAGGCGCCTGATATAGGGTAATGAATAGGTAGTACAGTAAATACAAAAGGCAGGGTTAACTCCGATGGTCAAATTCCTGCCTTGTCTATTTCTTGGTAGCGGGGGTAGGATTCGAACCTACGACCTGCGGGTTATGAGCCCGCCGAGCTTCCACTGCTCCACCCCGCATGTTATCTGAGTATAACCTTTTGGCAAATGGAGTGTCAAGGCGCTTTAAGTGACCAGGGATTGTAATGTGGGCTCGGTCTAACCCTCTTCCCTCTTTTTTGCTTTGGGTGGTTTGCCAAAGTCACGCCACCAGGCTTTAAGCCGGGCTATAATCTGTTTTTCATATCCCTGGTCGCTGGGTGTGTAGTAGCGTTTGCCCTCAAGGGAGTCGGGCAGGTTTTGCTGGTCAACGAAGTGACCGGGGTAGTCGTGAGCATATTTATAGCCTTGGCCATAGCTCATCTCTTTCATTAGTGGTGTTACCGGATTGCGCAGGTGTAGCGGCACTGACTCACTGGAGCCTTGCTTAATTTCCTCCTGAACCTTGGAGTAGGCTTGATACAGGGAGTTGCTTTTGGGGGCGGTAGCTAGATAGACAGCTGCCTCAGCTAGAGCCAGGTTACCTTCAGGCATGCCGATGAAGTGGACGGCTTGCTGAGCGGCCATGGCTATTACCAGTGCCTGGGGGTCAGCCATACCTACATCCTCTGAGGCAAAACGGACCAGCCGACGGGCAATATAGAGCGGGTCTTCCCCGGCCTCTATCATCCTTGCCAGCCAGTATAAAGAGGCATCTGGGTCTGAGCCTCGCATTGACTTGTGGAGGGCGGAAATAAGGTCATAGTGTAGCTCTCCTGCCTTGTCATAGCGCAGTGCCCGGTGCTGGACGGCGTCTTCAATAGTGGGTAGCGTAATATAGCGCTTTCCACTAGCACCAGGCGGCGTGGTCAAGGCTGCCATCTCCAGGGCATTAAGGGTAACCCGAGCGTCATTATTTGACATAGTGATGAGGTGATTCAGGGCATCGGGAGCCAGCTCTACGTTCAGCGCGCCCAGACCCTTAAGTCTATCCTTCAGTGCTCTCAAAACTATGACCTGAATTTCATCGTTGGTGAGGGGGTTAAGGGTAAGAACCTGGCAGCGGGAGAGGAGGGGAGAGATAACCTCAAAGGAGGGATTTTCCGTAGTCGCCCCAATAAGGGTGATAGTGCCATCCTCAACGAAGGGTAGAATGGCATCCTGCTGAGCTTTGTTGAAGCGGTGAATCTCGTCTATGAACAGGATGGTTCGCTGGAGGTGCATCTTACGGCGTTCCTTGGCTTCTTCTATTATCCGGCGCAGGTCAGCCACACCAGCACTAACCGCGCTTATCGGGCTGAAGTGTGAGCTGGTGGCATTGGCCATAATGTAAGCCAGGGTAGTTTTACCGCTGCCTGGCGGACCCCACAGGATGATTGATGGTAGCTGATCGGCTTCAATAGCCTTCCTCAGCACATGCCCCTTGCCGATAAGGTGCTCCTGCCCGACAAAAGCGTCGAAGGTAGTCGGTCTCATCCTGGTAGCCAGTGGCGCCTCTTGACTTCTTAGTTCCTCAGACTTTTGCTCAAACATATCCATAATGCACCTGTCTTAGGTCTAAAATAAGTCCTTTATTTTCTTATAAGTATCATCTGAGCGTCTGGCTATCTTACCGACGACTATTAAATTATCCTTGTCAAAAACGGCATAGACTATTCGCCAGTCGCCGACTCGTATTCTATATATAGGTCCTCTTAATTTTTTAACTCCAGAGGCTCTGGGGTTATCCCTAAGCTCTTGTATAGCAGCTGCTATTGGCTCTAGTTCTGCTACCGAAAGTTTATCTAGCTGGCGCTGCGCTTGAGATGTTAGCTCAAGCCGATACATGCGCCTTCCTCTGGCGCAAATATTTCTGTAACTCTATTGCTGATTCAGGGTGAGCCTGATATTTAATCAACTCCTCTTCCATGTCTTGAATATCTTCAATATCCTCACTATATATGGCATCAATGGCTTGCCTGATTAGCTCAGCAATTGAGGTATTTGCCTCAAAGGCTAACTTTCTGAGCCCTTCGTGGGTCTGCTCTGGCAGATAAATCATAGTCCTTTTCATCAATTGCTCCTTCATCAGTGGTAACTGGATATATTATAGCATATATATGCCATTATGTCTAGGATAACAATTTTTAATAAGTCCTTTATTCAGCACGTTCAAAATGGGACATATCAATTCCGGTGACAAAGTCAAGCACCGCCGGTATCCCTTTCCGGTTGACTTTCAACGCTTCTTCCAGGGCTGGTCTTATCTCGGCTGGTGTTTCAATTCTTCTCCCATAGCATTTACAGGCTTCAGCCCACTTCACGAAGTCAGGTTGCACTTTGAAGGTGGCGGTATCCCATCCTGCCTTTTTTATCTGTGCCGCTTTCGCCCAGCCCAGGGCAGAGTTGTTCATTACCACCCAGGTGCATCCCACATTATACTGGGCGGCTGTTGGTAGCTCCTTCATATACATTTGAAAGGCTCCGTCTCCGGTAACACACACCACCTTTTTCTCGGGCTTGGTTAGTTTAGCGGCAATGGCGCCGGCTACACCCATTCCCATACACGTCTGCTCAGCCACCGGTACACACTCCGAGCCGTCCTGGAGCTTGTAATACGGGAAGCAATATGACCAGCAGTCCTGAGAACCATTCTCATTGACCAGGATGGTGTCCCTGCCCAATACTTGGCTTAACTCATATACTATACGCTTGGCTGGAATCGGGGTGGCTTCAGCCATACACTCAGCCTCAACCTCGGTCTCAAACTCCTTCTTGGCCGTTACCACTTCCTTCACCCGTGGCATTTCCTCAAAGTCTTTTCCAGTGCCCATTTTCCCCCTTATGGCGTCAATCAGTTGCCTCAAGACAATCCTGGCATCACCAACGATACCGACATCAGGCATCCAGTTTCTCCCGATTTCAAACGGAGCGATGTCAATCTGGATGAATTTAGCCCCTCGGGGAAAATCTTTGAATTTGTGGGTCTGGAAACTCTCGTTCCTGGTGCCAACGGTTATAATTAAGGTGGCATCAGAATATACTTTCTTGCCCACTTTAGTCCGGTATAGACCAGTTAGCCCAAGGGCTAAGGGGTGGTCTTCGGAAAGGATGCCTCTACCACCGGGTGTGGTTAAAAATGGTATGCCCAGTAGTTCAATAAATTCTCTGAATTCCGCTGAGGCTCTGGAGTATACTGCCCCATTACCAGCTACTGCTACCGCCCGCTCTGCTTTTAACAGCAGGTCTGTGGCTTCATTGATTAGCTCTGGGTCGCCAGCGATACGAATTCTTTTAGCGGTTACATATTTTGGTTGCCCCACCTCCACCAGTTCGTGGTGGAAGGCACCACCGACATCGTAGGGTATCTCAAGGTAAACCGGTCCCGGTTGCCCGTTTATGGCTACTGAAAACGCCCGGTTTACGAACCAGGGTATCCTTTCGGTATGGGGAACTCGAGCGCTCCATTTGGTTATCGGTGTCATCATACCCAACTGGTCGCACTCCTGGAATTCGCCCATACCGGCTGTTTTTTGAGATGCGGCCGGACAGACCACCACCAGTGGTACGCACCCGGAATATGCCTCCAGTACCCCGGGCACCAGATTAGCCACCCCCGGCCCGGGACTGCCGTTACACACCCCCGGCTTGCCACTTAGTCGGGAGTAAGCCATAGCCATAAACGGGGCTGAACCCTCATACCTGACATTTATCGGGGTTAATCCCGGGACTTTCTCGGCGTATAACGAGAGGTCGGTATCGCCCAGCCCGAAGACAAACTCAACCCCCTGCGCCCTGACCATATTCCCAATTGCTTCCCAGGCATTCATTCGCCGCTCCTCAGTCAATATTTACCGTAATCATATATTTTATCTACCTCTCCCCCTGTATCCCCCTCTCCATAATAGGGAAATGTATTCTTAGCATGAGGGGGAGGTTATGGGAGAGGGGCTTCGCCCCTCTAAAACTCCCTCTCGCCTTTTAGTTCCTCAACCTTCTGTTCAAACATATCCATAACGCACCCTCTTTCAGGTTAAAGGTTATATAACGTCTATGAAGTCGTATTTTTTATTAAAGAAATTTCTGATAAGACCAATACTCCTTTCATTTTTGAAGAATTTATTATGATAGTACCGTGGTTGTTTTTTGATATCACCAATGTATTCCGCTAGTTCATTCTTGATAGTTTCATAATATTCTTGAAATTGGTTGTTATTACTATCAACTTTAGAGATTATCATCAACAAATCATCCTTTTTAGAGTCAATATCAAATCCCCCATTCTTTAGGAAATCTTTAAAAAGATTCAGTATAAAATATTCGCTATGGCGCAAAAAATCAAATTTGTAAATTTCATTCCTCTCATCTTCTGGCAAATCTTCGGCTACTTTATATTTTTCACTGTACTGTTTTTTGTGCATTTCAATGTATTTTAGCAATTTCCAAGACGTTAATATTTTCTCAGCAAGAAGGTCATCATTTTGATTAAAAATATCATCGTAAAATCCTGCTTTGTCTTTCAGGAAAATTCTTCCCTTTTCACTTTTAGCCTGAGCAGGTTTATCAAGATACATTGCTAAAAATGACTGTGCAGAGTTTTCATTGTTGATTACCTTAACTTTGTAGTAATCCCCTAAAAGTTTCCTTTTTGCTTGAGGTGTTGGATACAACGAGTCAATCCCTCCTCTTTTTCGTTCATAGAAATATTGGTAGGAACCTAATAATATGTTTTGTATTTTACGTTGGATTTCATCGTTAGAACATAAATCTCTCAATCTAATCGCATTTTGTGAGTTCGTATATAGTGTAATATTTTCTATAAAGTCTCTATCATCAGTCACGATCACCCTGATTAGAACCTCTACATTGTCTTTTAAAGTTCCATCCCTATACGATTCATACAATGCATAAGTTGTCTGAGCCCCATTTATTATTTGAGCATTATCCAGGTTAATCACCCTTCCGGAAGAGGATTCGTTTATTCTCTTACAGATTATTGTAATTCCGTTGTTAAAATACCAAAAGTTTATACTTCTTTCGTCATTCGTAGCCGTTTCCAGAATCTGTCTATTTATACTCTTTGACCTCACCCCTAAAGAATACCTTACATTCTGTTGGAATATTCTTTCTCTATAATCATTATATATCTTAGCTAGTTCTTTACCTTTACACGTAAATACTCTTGATTCAATTGGAGCATCTTTGCGGAGTAAATCAGTTAATACTTCAAAGGAAATCCTCTCTGGTGGTGCGGCTCTTGTAAGTAAATACTTCTTTGCATAGAAATCCGATAACCACTCAAAATCATAAAAATCAACCGTTATCTGCGGAAATTCTTGGCTGAAACTTTTTATGAACTTATCATCGATTGGCTTCTTCTTTAATGCCAAAAATATAATTCTGGTTTTGTAATCGCCCGATCTATCTAATTCATGATACTCATCAATCAAGTTTTCTACTTCAGGAGTTATTTGCCCCTTATAATCACTTCTCAAAAGAAACCTAATACCTTCTAGAGTGGATTTTAAATCATTTTCTGGAAAATTATTTTGCGTATTATCAAAGTTATCTACAGTTCTCGCTTGGATAAAAAGCAAGTCATAATTTATCTGATCTATTAAAATGGCATCAACTCCTTCCGCACGTTTGTCCTCTACAATTCTTTCTTTTAACTCATCAGGGTCTAGAAATAAATAATTCTCCCCAAACCACAAAATTAGAGCATCATGTACCGTATCTAATTCATGTCTATCCTTTATATTTTCAAGTAGTCCCATAAATCTATCAAAAAAATCCTTTTCATTCATAGTTTTCGCTCCTTCTTTCAATATTTCAATATCGCCTAACCCGATCTGGCTTGCAAAATACCAATATCATTTATACCTCTTCACCCCAGCGCACTTAACATAACTCTAAAAACAAATCAAAGCTAATCAGATACGAATTGTTTCCCCAAATTTTAATTATGCGTAATTTTGTCTTTTTCAATTCCCCTTCGTTTACTTATACCTCTTCACCTCGAAGCGGTAGAGGTTTATTGGTTCGTCGGGGGCTATGCCTGCTTTCTGGCGGCAGATATTAATCTGATAGTCCGCACTGTCTACTCCCTCAAGGTCAGGCAGGAGTAGACCCTTGCGCGTTCCAGATTCTACGATGACCCCGTACTTCTTGGGGTCTAGCTGGTCCTGGCTGTCTATGGGTTCAGGTTCGGTCAGGACATCCACACTATAGTCAAGGTCTTCAAGCTCATCAGGGGTGACGGCTGGGAAACGGGGGTCCTGGGTCGCTGAGCTGATGGCGTTGGTAATAATCTCCTGAGCTACATTATTCTGGGTGGGTTCAAAGGTGCCGATACAGCCTCTTAATTGCCCCAGCTTATGGATGGAGACGAAGACCCCAGCCTTCTGTTGCATCTCGGGGGTGAGCTCTTCTGGCTCGGGGGTCTTACCCTCCTTAACAAAGGTCTCCACGGTGCGCTGGGCTAATCTTGCCAGTGGCGACATCCCCTTTATTATTACCCCGGCGTAGCCGACTACACTGGAATAGTCGCCGGTGGTATCACCGCTGGTCTGGTATCTAACCAGCTCTGCCCTCTTGGCTCCT
>DAOUFA010000001.1:0-5976 GCA_034430355.1 Dehalococcoidales bacterium | reverse complement strand
TGGTAGCCGTAAATAGCATTGACCTTAAGATTGGACAGGGGGAATTATTTTCCCTCCTGGGACCCAATGGCGCCGGGAAAACGACCACCATCAATATGCTGTGCTGCCTGCTGAAGCCTACAGATGGCACAGCCCAAATAATGGGGCACGATATCATCAAGGAACCATTCAAGGTTAAGGAGGCCATCGGGGTCTCACCGCAGGAGACTGCTATTTCCGAACGCCTTAACTCGTGGGAGAATCTGGCTCTGATAGGCAAAATTCATGGCATGAGCTCTAATGAGGTAAAAAGGCGTTCCGGGGAACTGCTGAAGCTCATGGGTTTGACGGAGAGGGGGAAAGATAGGGTGGGTAAATTCTCGGGAGGAATGAAGCGGAGGCTGAGCATAGCCATGGCGATGGTGCACGACCCCTCAATTTTATTCCTGGACGAGCCTACCTTGGGGCTTGACCCGCAGGCGAGAAGGGCAACGTGGGAGCACATTACCCAGCTAAAGGGAAGGAAGACCATTCTGCTCACTACCCACTATATGGAGGAGGCTGATTTCCTGTCCGATAGGGTAGCCATTATCGATGAAGGTAGAATCGTGACTGTGGGCACCCCGAGTCAACTTAAAGCTAACCTTATTACGACCCCCACTATCATCGTCTCGGCAGACAACATCACGCCAGAGATTATGCAGGGGCTGAAAGCCAGATACTCAAAAGTAGAAGAGGCTGATGGAAAACTGAGAATATCCGACGAGAACCTGGATTTCAGAGAGCTTACCGACTATCTCCACTCAAACGGTGCTACCATTCGCTCCGCAGCGCTGGAGGAGCCAAGCTTAGAGGATGTCTTTATCCAGCTTACCGGAAAGGAGCTCAGAGAATGAGATTCTGGGAAATAGGTAAAAGGAATCTAAAAGAGCTCTATCGCGACCCAGTAGCCTTGGGATTTCTCCTCGGGATGCCCGTCGCTTTTATTTTAATTTTTTCTTTTGCTTTTGGAGGGCAAGCTACTAGCCCCGTCTCCATAGGGGTAGTAGACGAAGACCAAAGCCAAATCTCGGCTGCCTTTGTCGGTTGCCTTGAGAGCATTCCTGCCCTTGAGGTAGCTTCTCCGGTATACAACAGTCAGTCTGAAGCTGAAGAGGAATTGAACACCGGTGGGTTATCAATCTATTTACTTATTCCCCACGGATTTGGCGAAGCAGTAGAGCGCCATCAAACTATTGACCTGGTATTAGCCTATAACCAAGCCGACCCCATGCTGCCCCAGCGTGTCATGCCTATAGTCAGGGAGGCTTCTCTTGGGTTTCTAGACATTCCCCTTCCATTGAGTATTGAATTGGCCCAGAAGGAGACGGAGATAAAGGATGAATATATTAATTGGTTGGTTCCCGGGATGGCTGTCTACGGGCTAATGATTTTAATGCCGTCAGTGGGTGGTATTATGGTAAGAGATAGAACCAGGGGGTTCCTATCTCGATTAATGACCACCCCAGCCAGACCCTCGGACTTTATCTTTGGTTATACCCTGCCCTTTATCCCAGTGATTATCATTTCCATAGCGATTTACCTCGGAGTAGGCATTTTGATGGGTCTGAGCATAATTGGCAACTTTGGATTAGCCTTCCTCATTTTACTCATCATAGGAATTTGCTGTATGGGGATAGGTATGATACTAGGTACTTTGGCAAAAACTGAAGACCAGGCAACGGGGATTCCTTGGATATTTATAGTCCCCGGAGCTATGGTCTCTGGAGCTTGGTTTCCAGCAGAGCAGATGCCTTCAGTAATTAAAGGAATTGCTGGAGCCCTTCCTTTCTTGCACGCAATAGACGCCAGTCGAGATGTCATCACTAAAGGGGCTAGTCTTACCGGTATTCTCCCTGATCTTTATTGGCTTGTCGGCTGGACAGTAGCCCTCTTTGCCATTGGCATCGTAGTGTTCCGCAGGAGCATGGCAAGATGAGGTGATTAAGGAGGCAAAAATGCGTATCCCGATGATTGCCGGTAACTGGAAGATGAATACCACGGTAAGTGAAGCCGCAGAGCTGGTTAATGAAATGCGCCCGGGGCTTGATGAGATAGCCAATGTTGACAAGGTAATCTGTCCCCCCTTTATTTCCCTGGTTACGGTAAGGGAGCTAATCAAAGGCAGCTCAATAAAACTGGGGGCACAGAACCTATATTTTGAGGAAAAGGGAGCCTATACCGGGGAGATTTCACCGCTAATGCTCGCCGACCTGTGTGAATCTGTTATTATCGGACACTCTGAGCGCAGGCAGTATTTTAATGAGACGGGAGAGATTGTCAATAAAAAGGTCAGGGCAGCGCTAAGAGCTAAACTGAAGCCCATTCTATGTATCGGGGAATCACCTGAGGAAAATGAGGCGGGCAGGACCGAGGCGGTAATAGCCGGGCAGTTAAGGTCATCTTTAGCCGGGATAGATTTTGCTGATGGCTTGATTATAGCCTATGAGCCAATCTGGGCTATTGGTACCAGCAAGGCAGCTACCGGCAAGCAGGCAAATAAGACCATCGGTTTTATCCGCCAGAATATCGCCCAATTATACAATGAAGACCTTGCCCAGGAGATGCGTATTCTCTATGGTGGCAGCGTTACCGCTGATAATGCTGCCGAGTTTATAAACCAACCTGAGATAGACGGTGCCCTGGTCGGTGGTGCCAGCCTGAAAGCACCCCAATTCTTGAGCATTGTCAAGCAGACCTCAAAAATTAAAGGCCATTTATAAAGGGAAGTTTGAATGAGCTTTGCCTTTTCGGAAATTACCGTTTACTTTATAAGGATTAAATACTGAGGAGAGTCAAAGAGAGGCGAATACGGATAAAAACCCTCTCTTAGATGACTAACTTCCCCCTCCCTTACTAGGGAGGGGGATAAAGGGGGTAGGTTGCCAAGGGAATATAAAGGGGATGGGGTTATTAAATAGAAACCTGAAATGAATCATCTAGTGGTAGTGGCTGTTGTTGGTCCCACTGGAATAGGTAAGAGCCGGCTGGCTATTCGGCTGGCTCAGACTCTTAATGGCGAGATAGTAAGCGCTGATAGCCGACAGGTATACCGTTATATGGATATTGGCACGGCTAAACCTAGCCCAGAGGAGCTATCTCTTATTCCCCACCACCTGATAAATATAGTTAATCCTGACGAGGACTTTAGCCTGGCTCAATACCAACAGCTAGCCTACAGAGCTATCCAGGACATTCAACAGCGCAATAAATTAGCCCTATTAGTAGGTGGTAGTGGGCAGTATGTATGGTCAGTATTGGAAGGCTGGGGAATACCACATGTCCCGCCTGACCTGGAATTTAGACATAGCCTGGAGGAGAAGGCAGCCAGGTTCGGCAAGGACAAGCTTTATCACGAGCTGATGAAGGTTGACCCAATTGCCGCCCAGAGGATTGACCGGCAAAATGTGCGCCGTGTTATACGAGCCCTTGAGGTGCATAGAGGCACCAAGACTCCTCCTTCCCAGCTTCAGTATAAGAAGGCACCATCTTTTAATGCCCTGATAGTTGGTTTAACCGCAGGCAGGGGAGAGCTATATCGTAGAATTGACCTAAGGGTTGCCCAGATGATAAAGCAGGGCCTGGTCGCCGAAGTAGAAAAGCTGGTAAATATGGGCTACGACCTTAATCTACCAGCTATGTCGGGCATAGGCTACAAGCAAATTGGTATGTTTCTTAAAGGTGAGCTAACCTTAGCTACTGCCATAGCGCAAATCAAATTTGAAACCCACCGGGTTGCCAGGCATCAATATAACTGGTTCCGGTTGAAAGACGATAGGATTAAGTGGTTTGATATAAAGGATAGCATGGGTTCAGAAGTGGTAAGGCTAGTGGCTAACTTTAGAGAGGCACATAAGAAGCAATGATGAATTTTACCAAGCTACAGGCGGCGGGGAATGATTTTATACTGGTGGAGACCAGCGATACCAACCGTAATTGGTCACCGGTAGCCATGGCATTATGTGACCGTCACTTCGGCGTCGGTGCTGACGGCCTGCTGTTGTTATTGCCGTCGGCTATGGCTGATTTTAGAATGCGCATCTTTAACCCCGATGGCTCTGAGGCTGAAGCCTGCGGCAATGGATTAAGGTGCCTGGCTAAATATGTGGTAAATAGGGGGTTGGCTGATATTGGAGCTCAGGAGATATTAATAGAAACGATAGCTGGTATCAGGAAAGCCAAGATTTATAGGGTAAAGGGTGAGCTATCCAAAATCCAGGTCAGTATGGGGACACCAAAACTTGAAGCCAAAGACATCCCGGTAGCAATAGCAGAGGGTGATAGGGGGTTAGTTGACATAAAACCAATACTGAGCTATACTGTTACTGTAGAGGACAGAAAGCTGCTACTGAACTTCGTCTCTATAGGGAATCCACATGCCGTTTATTTTTGTCAAGAATCGGTATCCGATTTTCCATTGTCCCGGATAGGGTCAAAAGTGGAGCGGCTGTCAATATTTCCTAACCGGATAAACTTTGAGGTAGCTAAGGTAGTCAACCGACAGCGGATAGAAGCTCGGGTCTGGGAAAGGGGGGTAGGGGAGACCCTGGCTTGTGGCAGTGGCGCCTGTGCTATAGCTGTTGCCGCCCAACTAAATGGTTATATTGATAATAAAGTGGATATAAAACTCCCCGGCGGTATATTGACGGTGGAGTGGGATAGAGTATGGGAAATATTCCTTGGTGGTCCCGCCGAAATTGTATTCACCGGAGAATGGCCAGATTAAAGTCTTTATCGGAGGAAGTTTGCAGGGGCTTCGCCCCTTCAAAACCAATCCTTCCCCTCCCCAAGAAGTAGATGCTAAAGGAGAGTCAAAGAGAGGCGAAGCCTCTCTTATATAACCATTTCCCCTTCTCCTTGATAAGGGGAAGGGGATAAAGGGGATAGGGTTTATAAATAAAAACCTAAAGGGGATGAGGTTAATAAACAATCGCTCAGAAGAGGTATAGATGAAATGAGATTGGCAAAACGAACCGAAAACTTACCACCTTATCTTTTCGTCGAAATTAGTCAGAAGATTGCCGAGAAAAAAGCTAAGGGTGAGGACATAGTTAGCTTTGCTATCGGTGACCCTGACATTCCGACACCATCCAATGTAATTGACAGGCTGTGTCAGGCAGCCCAAGACCCGGCTAATCACCGCTATCCGGAGACTGAGGGTTTACCTGAACTGCGCCAGGCTATAGCCGGCTGGTATAAACAGCGCTTTGATGTTTCGCTTGATGCCGATAAAGAGGTGCTACCCCTTATTGGTGCCAAAGAGGGCATTGTCCACACTGCCTTATGCTTTATTGACCATAATGATATTGCCCTGGTACCTGACCCAGCCTATCCCCCATATTCAATGGGCACCATCCTGGCCGGCGGCAGACCGTATTATATGCCGCTTACCGAGAAGAATAATTTTCTCCCCGATTTGGAGGCTATTCCGGCTGATGTCCTGAACCAGGCTAAACTTTTATGGCTCAACTACCCTAATAACCCTACCGGGGCTGTGGCTGAGCTTGATTTTTTTAACAAGGTGGTTAAATTTGCTCAGCAGCACAATTTGGCTGTTGCCCATGATGCTCCATATTCTGAGGTTGCCTTTGATGATTATCAGCCGGTTAGCTTCATCCAGGCCGATGGAGCTAAAGAAATAGGCGCGGAGTTTCATTCCCTGTCTAAGAGCTACAATATGACCGGGTGGCGGATAGGAATGGTGGTCGGTAATGCCACCATGGTAGATACCCTGAAGAAGGTCAAGTCTAATTTAGATTCGGGGATTCCCCAGGCGATTCAATATGCCGCTATTGAGGCTTTAACCGGACCCCAAGATTGCATTCAAGAGCACAATGCTATTTACCAGAGACGCCGTGACCTAGTTATTGATATGTTAAATAGTATCGGGCTTCAGGCTCAAGTGCCCAAGGCAGGGCTATATATCTGGGCTAAAATCCCTGAAGGCTATACCTCTAT